>CBHTVL010000214.1:0-4831 GCA_966096475.1 uncultured Burkholderiales bacterium | reverse complement strand
ATTCGAGGGTGGCCTCGCAAACCACTGAAAACTTCAATAAATTATTTAAAATAATCAAATAGTTATATGAAATTTCGAATCCTGATTCAGGTTCTCGCTGTGTCCATTTTGGCACTGCAAAGCACCGGAGCCCATGCCGGCGCCTACGAAGACATGCTGCATGCCATCAGGACCGATGATCAACCGACCATCGTCGATTTACTCCGGCGCGGCGTGGATATCGAGACCGTAAGTCCCCAGGGCGAAACGCTGCTGATGCTGGCGGCCCGCGAAGGCAAGCCCAGCGTCATCAAAACCCTGCTGGCGGCCAAACCGCGGATCAATGCCCGTAATCCGCTGGGTGAAACCGCGCTGATGCTGGCTGCCATCCAGGGCCATACGGAGGCTGTCAAAATGCTGATTGAGGCCGGCGCGCCGGTCAATCAAAGCGGCTGGACGCCGCTGATCTATGCCGTAGCCCGGGATCGCGTGGATATCGCCAGGCTGCTGATTGCCAAGGGCGCCAATGTGAATGCCGCTGCAGACAATGGCACGACGGCACTGATGATGGCCGCCCGCGAAGGTTATCTGCAGATGCTGCTTTTGTTGCTGGAGCACGGCGCAGACGCCAAATATGTGTCGCCAAGCGGACATTCGGCCTTGAGTCTGGCAGTCGGTCGCGGGAACAAGGAAATCGAGTCGATGCTGCGCAAGGCCGGGGTTTCAAACTGAGGTTGTGGAAGCCATGGGGAACCCGGTTTCCCTCTGAAGCGACATTCTTAATTGCGTATAATGTGTATTATGTTAAATTATATTGAACGGGTATCCAGCCAGTGAAGTCTTTCATCAAGGGAAGCCTTTTGGCGGTATTGCCGGCCCTCACCGGTATGGCCGGGATCCCGGTCCATGCCCATAAACAGGAGCCGGTCCCGGTAGAACGCAAATACTCGGACCAGGGCATTATCGACTGCGTCCGCAAATCAACCGGTCCGCTTGACCAGCGCTTGAAGGACATCAAAAAACAGGAAGTGACCTCAAAAAAGGCCAAGGTCTCCATCGAACCTCTGGTTCTGGAACGCCGACGGATTGAGGAGCAGTTGTGCAGTATTGAGGCCCGCTGCCTGGCGGATGCCGTGCCCCGGAACCGGGAGCATTTCTACGGATTGACGCTGAGCACCTGCCTGGAAAACTGAGGCAGTCCGGACTGAAGTCCGGACCAGACACCCGGTCAGACCCTACTGACCCGCCGGCCATACTCCCCTATTGCGGCGACCATGCGATCCAGTTCCGCATCCACTTTCGCCTTGGCATCGGCGTCCAGCGGGTAGCACAGCAGGGAGATATCGTCAAAAAAGCCCGAAACACGGGGTTCGCTGGCATAGACCAGCTTGCGCTGCACGTTTTGAGCTGTCGGGATCTGCATGAATTCCCGGCCGTCTTCCCAGTAAATCGAGAGGGTGATGATTTGGGTATTCAGACGAAGCAGGCGAACAATGAATTCGAAGCGGACGGTATGCATGCCCTTGGAGCGCATTTCGACCAGCTTTTGCGGCGCCAGCGGCGTGCCCTGCTTCAACGCGGTAATGGTTTCCATGTCACTCACGGTCAGCCCCTGACCGCCCTGTTGTGATGACGGTGAAAATTATGGAAGCCTCCGGATGCCAATTCAAATCTAACATTTTGTAAGGTTTTTCCAGTCACCCCGCTATTAAACGCCAGAAATTATTACAAAAAAAGGTATTTCAGCACAAAGGCTTAGGCCAATGTGCTGAAAAACCAACACTGCTTTAGACGCGTTCGATCACCGCAGCCATACCCTGGCCGCCGCCGATGCAAAGGGATACCAGGGCGTACCGCCCGCCCGTACGCTGCAGTTGACGGGCAGCCGTCAATGCAATCCGGGCACCGGAAGCGCCCAGCGGATGACCCACGGCAATGGCGCCGCCGTTGGGATTGACCCGTTTGTCGTCCAGCGCAACGCCAAGGCCCTTCAAACAGGCCAGAACCTGCGTGGCGAAGGCTTCATTGATCTCGATGACGTCCATGTCCTTGATCGTCAGGCCGACGCGTGCCAGGGCCTTTTTGGAGGCGGCAACCGGGCCGATGCCCATGATGTGCGGCGGCACACCCATCGCGGCCGTGGAAATCACCCGCGCGAGGGGTTTGGCGCCCGCCTTTTCACCGGCAGCCAGCGAACCGACGATCAACGCGATGGCGCCGTCGTTCACGCCGGAAGCATTGCCCGCGGTGGTGACGCCGCCTTCATAAAGCGACTTCATCTTGGCCAGTGTCGCCATGTCGGTGCCCGGACGCGGATGTTCATCTTCGGCGACCGCGGGCACAGGACCCTTGCGGCTTGCCGGCATTTCAACCGGCGCGATTTCACCGGCAAAAAAGCCCTCGCCTTTTGCGGTTGCGAATTTGGTCTGCGAAGCCACGGCAAAGGTGTCGGCTTCTTCGCGGCTGATGCTGTATTCGCGTGCGAGGTTGTCGGCGGTTTGCGGCATCTGCGGATCGCCGAACTGTTTGGTCAGTTTCGGATTCGAGAAACGCGGACCGATCGTGCTGTCGAAGAATTTGATGCCGCGGTCAAACGCGCTTTCGGCACGGCTCATCACGATGGGCGAGCGGCTCATGCTTTCAACACCGGCGACAATGAACACATCGCCTTCGCCGGCAGTAATTGAATGCGCGGCATGTGCCAGAGCGCCGAGACCGCTGGCGCAGTTACGCTGCAGCACGGTGCCGGGAATCTCGATCGGGAAACCGGCGGACAGGCCGGCGTGACGCGCCACGCAGCGGCTGTCTTCACCGCTTTGGTTGGCGCAACCGACAACGATGTCTTCTACCTGTTCGATCTTGAACTTCGATTTCGCCATCACGCTTTTCATGACTTCGGCGAGCAGATCATCGGGGCGAACCTTGGCCAGTGAGCCGCCATGGCGGCCGAACGGGGTGCGCAGTCCTTCGTAAATATAGGCGTCGAGCATTTTTCTATTCCTCTTAAATGATCAGGGTTCGGGGGTCAGCAGTGAAACGCCCAGCTTGGCTCGGCGGGTCATCCAGATATTCGGACGGTAACGCGGATCGGCATACAGCGTGTTCATGTTGGCGAGCACGCGATGGATATTCTCTACACCGACGACGTCACCGAATTTCAGCGGGCCGTTCGGGTAATTCAGGCCCAGCGTGACCGCCTTGTCGATGTCGAACGGCTGCGCGGTACGGCTTTGCGCAATCGAGCAACCGATGTTGACGATCATCGCAACGATGCGCTGCGCGATGAAACCCGGGCTGTCGCGGCAGACCGTTACCGGCACGCCGTCGGAAGCCAGCAGGCCGTGTGCCGCTTCCTTGACGGAAGCCTCGGTCAGGCGTGCCCATGATGGTGCGCCGTTTGACCATCGGGAACAGCGTGTCCACTGCCACCGTGCGTTTCGGATCCAGGCCCTCTTCCACCGCGCAGCTGGTGGCGTCTTTGCCGACCGGGGTTACCAGAATCAGGGCTTTGGCTGAAGGCTTGGCGCCGGTTTCGATATTGGCGCCGAGTTTGGTCAGCAGCGCGGTCAGCACTTCATGACCTTGCGGCTCGGCTTTGCTGACCCAGACGCTGTCAGGACGCGCCTTCGGTGCCGGCGCTTCCGGCGCCACGATGGGTTTCATTTCCGCATCGTAGTTATAGAAGCCCTTCTTGCTCTTGCGGCCGAGCACGCCCGCTTCGTAGCGGGACTGCATGATCAGACTCGGACGGTAACGCTGTTCCTGGAAGAACTGGTTGTAGATCAGAACCGAGGCCGGCTGCGTCACATCGAGGCCGGTCAGCTCCATCAGTTCAAACGGGCCCATGCGGAAACCGCCGACGTCGCGCATTACGCGATCGACATCGACAAAATTGGACACGCCCTCATACACCAGATGCGAGGCTTCCAGCGTAAAGCCGCGGCCGACCTGGTTAACCAGGAAGCCCGGCGCATCGGTGAGGCGCACCGGTTCGCGCGTCATGCGCTTGCCGATCACCATCAGCGCTTCAGAAACCCAGTTTTCGGTCTGCAGGCCGTCGATGACTTCAACGAGCTTCATCAGCGGAACCGGATTGAAGAAATGGAATCCGGCAAAACGCTGCGGCGTCTTCAGCTTGGCGGCAATGGTCGTCACCGACATCGAGGATGTGTTGGTCGCCAGGATGCATTCGGCGCTGACAACATCTTCGAGTTCGCCGAACAGCGCGCGCTTGGCATCAAGGTTTTCCACAATCGCTTCAACAACCATGTGGCAGGTCTTGAACTCGGCCAGTGACTGCGCGACCTTGATCCGGGCAGTGGCTGCATCAGCGTCTGCCGGCGTCATGCTGCCCTTCTCTGCGGCGCGGGACAGCATCTTGGCGACGAAATCACGTGCTTCGTCAGCAGCGCCGGCGCGGGTATCCATCATCAGCACATGCATGCCGCCGGCTGCAGCGACCTGCACAATGCCGCGGCCCATGGCGCCGGTCCCGATCACGCCGATGCAGAGATCGGCACGGTTGGCATCAAAACCCATAATAATTGTTCCTAATAAGTCAATTAAAACAAAAATTTACGATTACTTACCCTTGAATACCGGCTTGCGCTTTTCGGCGAAAGCAGCCTGGCCTTCCTTGTAGTCCTCGCTCTTGTAGCAGACGTCAACCATCTTCTGCAGCCTGTCGAGGTCACGCTTCGCCGGCTCCTTGCCGTATTCGATCAGCGAGGCTTTCACCGAAGCCAGGGTCAGCGGCGCATTGCCGGCGATGGTCTTGGCGTAGTCAACCGTGTACTGCTCCAGCTCCGCAGCCGGAACCACGCGGTTCACCAGATTCATCTGCAGCGCTTCC
>CBHTVL010000213.1:0-4845 GCA_966096475.1 uncultured Burkholderiales bacterium | reverse complement strand
GATATCGGCAAACACCGGTTCCGCAAAGTCGCGGCCGATGTTCACGCCGGTCAGATGATGATCGTTGTCATTGGCGCCAACCACAAAATCCGCCATCGCGCCGACAGCGCGGTCGGCGATGACGGTGCCGCTGAATCCGACGGGGCCGAGCGAACCGGGGTCGGCCTTGAATGCGGCGCGGATGGCTTCAGCTGTGGCGAACGTCACCGGCTGCTGCACCTGGGCCAGTTTGCCGGCCTTGATCATGTTGAGTTCGTGATCACCGCGTACCAGCAGCAGAACGGGTTTGCCGTCGGCGCCGTCAACAACGACGGCCTTGACGGTCATTGCCGCCGGCAGCTTCAGGAAAGCGCTGAGTTCGGCGATGGTCTTGACGCCGGGCGTATGCACCTTCTGCATGACCTGCGCAGCAGCAGGGCGCGGTGTTGCCGGCGCTACGGCTTCAGCGAGTTCGACGTTGGCGGCATAGTCCGACTGCGGGCAGTAGGCGATCGCGTCTTCGCCGGAGTCAGCGAGCACGTGGAACTCATGTGACCCGGTGCCGCCGATCGAACCGGTGTCCGCGGCGACGGCGCGGAACTTCAATCCCAGACGGGTGAAGATACGGCTGTAGGTGTCATGCATATTGCGGTATTCACGGACCAGATCATCGTAGTTCACGTGAAAGGAATAGGCGTCTTTCATCAGGAATTCGCGACCGCGCATCACGCCGAAACGCGGGCGGATCTCGTCGCGGAACTTGGTCTGGATCTGGTACAGGTTCAACGGCAGTTGCCGGTAGCTTTTGATCTCGCGGCGGACGATGTCGCAGACGACTTCTTCATGCGTCGGGCCGAAGCAGAAATCACGCTGGTGGCGGTCCTTGATACGCAGCAGTTCCGGGCCGTATTGCTCCCAGCGGGTTGATTCCTGCCACAGTTCCGCCGGCTGCACCGCCGGCATCAGCAGTTCGATGGCGCCGCCGCGGTTCATTTCCTCGCGGATGATGGTTTCGACTTTGCGCAGCACGCGCAGGCCCAGGGGCATCCAGGTGTAAACGCCGCTGGTCAGGCGTTTGATCAGCCCGGCACGGAGCATGAGCTTGTGGCTGACGACTTCGGCTTCGGAAGGTGCTTCCTTCAGCGTGGAGATGAGAAATTGCGTAACGCGCATGCCTGTTCCAGATCGGGAAAAGGCCTTATTCTACAGGACACTAGAGCAACCTTCCCCCGGAAACACGATGCGATTTGTCCCGAAATGGCGCCTGCGCAAGCCCGCAGAGGACGCCGAGACTGTTTACGTCAGCGAAAAATACGGTGTGCGTTCCCTGCACATCGGCAGCGACACGGTGCAGAGTGCGATGCGTATATCGCGCCCGAACGATCTGGAGCTGTCGTATACCCGGTCGATGATGGCTTGCCTGCTGTTCCAGCCCGAACCCCGCGATGTGCTGATGGTCGGGCTCGGCGGCGGGTCGGTGGCCAAGTTCGTGCGCCACTACATTCCGGCGGCGCGGGTGCGGGTGCTGGAAATCGATCCCCAGGTCGTGGCGATTGCCCGGCAGTGTTTTCTGATGCCGGCGGACGAGGCGCGCTTTGAGGTGATCATCGGTGATGGCGCCGAATACATGGCCCGCGACGACATTACAGCCGACCTGATCATGGTCGACGGTTATGACGCCGAATCCCACGTCGAGGCGCTGGCGACCCGCGAGTTTTATGCCGACTGCCGCGAACGGCTGAAGCCAGGTGGCATGCTGGTGGTCAATCTGTGGGGCGGCGACCGTGAATTCAACGAGGTGCTCAAACGCATCGAAGAGGCCTTCCCGGGTGGCACCTTGTGCCTGAAGGCGCGCAAACTGGGCAATGTGATTGCCTTTGGTTTCCGTGATGCTCCGGGTCCCCAGCGCTGGTCCGATTTGCGCCAGCGCGCGGCCGGTCTGGAACCGCTTTATGGCGGCCTCGAGTTTTCCCAGTTTGTCGCCGGACTGCATGACATGAACCGGCATGATGAAGAGCAGCTTTATCCCTGAAAACAGCCGGATTTGCGGGCTTTCAATGCCGGGGGATTTGTGAAAAAATCAGTCCATATGTTCAACGCATTCGGGGATGACCATGATCGACAGAGATGGCTATCGCCCCAACGTCGGGATCGTTTTGTGCAATTGGAAAAACGAGGTTTTTTGGGGTAAGCGGGTACGCGAGCATTCGTGGCAGTTTCCGCAGGGTGGCATCAAGGGCGGCGAGCGTCCTGAAGCGGCGATGTACCGCGAATTGCACGAAGAAGTCGGTTTGAAACCTGAACACGTTCAGGTGCTGGGGCGCACGCGGGACTGGCTGCGCTACGAGGTGCCCGAACGCTGGCTGCGCCGGGAGTGGCGCGGCAATTACCGCGGGCAGAAGCAGATCTGGTTTCTGCTGCGTCTGGTCGGCCGTGATTGCGACGTCTGTCTGCGCGCTTCCGAAAAACCCGAGTTTGACGCCTGGCGCTGGCACGACTACTGGGCGCCGACCCAGGATGTCATCGAATTCAAACGTGCGGTTTACGAACAGGCGCTGAACGAGTTGTCCCGGTTCCTGGTCAAACGTCAGGATCAGCGCAAGCGTCAGCGTTCGCCGCTGGTTGGCGTGTAATTCATCCGTCTCCTGCAGACGGGCAGCAAGGCCGTTAAGGCAACGGTTCCGAACGAAGTTTCTCGAAGAGAACGGAGGCGGAAATGGTTCGCGACTATTCGGCAATCAAACCTGTTGCGCTGGAGGCCGACAGCGGCTACGCGCAACCCACACAGGCTGTGCTGGAGCGCGTACGCATCGACAGTCCTGCTGTCGATGTGATGACCGATCTCACCAAGGTCACCGCCGTGATCATTCTCCCCGGGGATACCGTTGATGAAGCCCATCGCCGGATGATCCAGCGCGGCGTACGCCTGCTGCTGGTGGTGGATGCGGATCGCCGGGTCCACGGGCTTGTTACGGCCAATGACGTGCTCGGCGAAAAGCCGGTCAAGACGGCGGTGCAGCAGGGTGTGCATCGCAGTGAGGTTCAGGTCCGCGACATCATGACGCCGCGGGATGCGCTGGAGGCGCTGGACATCCGCGATGTTGAAGCGGCAACCGTCGGACACATTGTCTCCACGCTCAAGGCCGCCGGCCGCCAGCATACGCTGGTGGTGGACCAGGATTCGAAAGGGCGGCAGCGTGTCCGCGGCGTCTTTTCGGCGACGCAGATTGCCCGCCAGCTGGGTATCTCCATCACCACCGAAGCCGTCGCCCGCACCTTTGCCGATATTGAGGCCAGTCTCGGGCACTGAGTGCGATTTGTCGTAGTCAACGACGCGCGCCGATTGTTGACTCTGCGCCGAGCTTGGACTTACACTTCATTCACAGATTAGATTCAGTCTAAACATCTGTGTGGTAGCTTGTTCCTGAGCACGGAAACACGTGTGAGGTATTTAAGTAACCTATTGTTTTTAAAGGAGTTTTTATGCAGCTCAAGAATTCGAAGACCCACGGCAATCTGAAAGCCGATTTTGCCGGCGAATCACAAGCCAACCGCCGTTATCTCTACTTCGCAGCCAAAGCCGACGTCGAAGGCCAGAACGATGTGGCAGCCGTGTTCCGTTCCACCGCGGAGGGCGAAACCGGCCACGCGCACGGCCACCTGGAATACATGGAAGCCTGCGGTGATCCCGCGACTGATCTGCCGATCGGCCGCACCCGCGACAACCTGAAGGCCGCGATTGCCGGCGAGACCCACGAGTACACCGACATGTACCCGGGCATGGCAAAAACCGCGCGCGATGAAGGTTTCGGCGAAATCGCCGACTGGTTCGAGACGCTGGCGAAAGCCGAGCGCTCGCACGCCAACCGCTTCCAGAAAGCCCTGGACGCGCTGGCTGACTGATCCGCAATCAGGACCGGCGGAGAAAGGGGCGCATGAGCGCCTCTTTCTTTTCAGCACAACCCATTGAGCAATATATCCGACCATGACCGCACGCGAAGGTAGTCTCGAGGCCCCGACCCGGCATCCGCTCGACTGGAAATCCGAGGATTTCTACAACGAGGAGAAACTCGACAAGGAACTCGAGCGTGTTTTCGACATCTGCCACGGCTGCCGTCGTTGTGTAAATCTCTGCACGGCGTTTCCCAAGCTGTTTGACCTGGTCGACGAAAGTCCGACGCTGGAAGTCGACGGCATTCCCAAGAAGGATTACTGGGAAGTCATCGACCGTTGTTACCTCTGCGACATGTGTTACATGACCAAATGTCCGTACGTGCCGCCGCACGAATGGAATCTGGATTTCCCGCATCTGATGCTGCGCGCCAAGGCGGTGAAGTTCCGCAATGGCGGCACCAGCTTCCGCGACAAGCTGCTGTCCAGCACCGATGCGCTCGGCAAGCTTGCCTCGATTCCGGTGGTGGTGCAGATGGTCAATGCCGCCAACAGGACTGCACCGGTACGCAAGGTCATGGACAGCGTGCTGGGCATCCACCAGGACCGCGTGCTGCCCGAATATGACAGCGCGAAATTCCGTTCGACCGCCAAACCGGATGCCTCATTCCCGGTCAAAGACGGTCAGCAGACCCCGGGCAAAGTGGCGATTTTTTCAACCTGTTATGTCAATTACAACGAACCGGGCATCGGTCACGACCTGCTGAAAATCCTCGCGCATAACGAAGTGCCTGCGATTGTGGTCGAGAAGGAAGCCTGCTGCGGCATGCCCAAGCTGGAACTGGGCGATCTGGAGGCTGTCCAGCGCAACAAGGAACTGAATATTCCGGTGCTGGCAAAACTGGCGCGCGAAGGTTACGCGATTCTCAGTGCAGTACCGTCCTGCACGTTGATGTTCAAGCAGGAACTGCCGCT
>CBHTVL010000212.1:0-4850 GCA_966096475.1 uncultured Burkholderiales bacterium | reverse complement strand
CACCTATACCGATCCCCAACGCTTTTATTCCTATCGCCGCGACGGCGTCACCGGCCGCATGACGGCGCTGATCTGGCGGGACACGCAGGGCGCCCAGCCCGATACCGTATAATCCCGCCTCTTTTGCCCGACCGGCGCGACTGGCGCCGCTTCAACACGCGCCTCTTCGGACACCCTTCAACGTGAACACCCTTTCGTGGATCATCGTCGCCACCTTCGCCGGCGGCATTCTGTCCGCCGCCGTCGCAGCGCTGTTTGCGATCAAGGCCAAGCCGGCGCAGGTGCCGATGCTGGTGAGTTACGCCGTGGGCGCACTGCTGGGCGCAGCATTCATCGAAGTCCTGCCGCATGCCTTCTATCAAAGCGACAGCATCGAGGCCACTGCAGCCACCGTGCTGTTCGGCATCCTCGGTTTTTTCGTCCTCGAAAAACTGGTGTTGTGGCGTCACTGCCATGTCGAGGAATGCGAGGCCCACGACCCGCACACGCCACCGCAGCACGATCACGGCCGCAGCGGCCTGATGATCATCGTTGGCGACACTTTCCACAACTTCGTCGATGGCGTGTTGATCGCAGCGGCGTTCATGGCCGACATCCAGTTGGGCATCGTCACCTCGATCGCAATCGTCGCGCACGAAATTCCGCAGGAAGTCGGCGATTTCCTGATCCTGCTGCATTCCGGCTACAGCAAACGCAAGGCCATGCTGCTGAACATGCTGTCCAGTGCGGCGATGGTGGTCGGCGGCGTGCTGGCCTACTTCACGCTGCAGGTCGCACAAGCCCTGGTGACGCCGCTGCTGGCGCTGGCCGCGGCGAGCATGCTGTATGTCGCGGTCGCCGACCTGATCCCCGGCCTGCATCGCCGCACTGAACTGGCGGCAACTGCACAGCAGGTACTGCTGATCGGCCTGGGCATCGCAACCATCTGGATCATCGGTTCCTGGGCGCACGGCCACTGATCCCGTCACCGGCGCAAAGCCTGTGATATTGTTGCCGCAGGCCCTTTCTGTCATCGGCCTGTCATCAAAATCCCGCATCAAATCCTGTAGGCTGCCGCGCCGGACATGACCAAGACCACGCAAAAATCGCCTGCGGAAGCCTACGCCGAACTGAGCCGCATGCTGCTCGGCGATGCAGCCGCAAAACTGGGTGCGCAGCAGGCCCTGCCTGATCCCGCCGAAATGATGAAACTGTTCACCGCCGGCTTTGCCGCCGACAACGGCCGCTGGCTGGAACTGAACAACCGTTATTACCGCGAACAGCTCGAACTCTGGCAGGCCTGTGCCGGCGTCAAACCCGAAGCCGAAAAACCCGCCCCGCCGCCGGACCGGCGTTTCAAGGCACCGGAATGGCAGGAGCCTTATTTCAATTATCTGGCGCATTCCTATCTGCTGTCGGCGCGATGGCTGGAAGAAATGGCCACGGCCGCGCCACTGGAACCGGCGGCGCGCGACAAGCTGACGTTTTATACGCGGCAACTGATTGACGCCCTGTCGCCGGCAAATTTCCCCTGGTCCAATCCGGAAGCCATCAAGCTGGCTGCCGCAACCGAGGGCGAAAGCATCAACCGCGGTCTGAAAAACCTCGCCGCCGATATCGACAAGGGACTGGTGTCGATGACTGACGAGTCCGCCTTTGAGGTCGGGCGCAATCTCGCGATCACGCCGGGTGCGGTGGTTTACGAAAATGACTTCATCCAGCTGATCCAGTACCGCCCGCTGACCGACACCGTTTACGAACGGCCGCTGGTCATCGTGCCGCCCTGCATCAACAAGTACTACATCCTCGACCTGCAGCCCGACAATTCCTTCGTCCGTCATGCTTTGTCACAGGGGCACACCGTATTCATGGTGTCCTGGCGCAACATGCCGCCGGACATGGGCAAAGCGACCTGGGACGAATACCTGGAACACGGCGTGATGCGCGCCCTCGCGGTCGCGCAACAAATCTGCGGCGTCGATCAGGTCAATGCGCTCGGCTTCTGCGTCGGCGGAACGCTGCTCGCCAGCGCGCTGGCGGTGCTGCGGGCGCGCGGCGAAAACCCGGTCGCCAGCGTCACCTTCCTCACCACGATGCTCGACTTCAGCGACACCGGCGAACTGTCGGTGTTTGTCGACGACGCCTATGTCAAAACCCGCGAAGCCGAATTCGCCGAAGGCGGAGTGCTGCGCGGCCGTGAACTGGCGCTGACTTTCGCCAGCCTGCGCGCCAACGACCTGATCTGGCCCTATGTCGTCAACAACTACCTCAAGGGCAACACGCCGCCGCCCTTCGACCTGCTCTACTGGAACAGCGACAGCACCAATCTGCCCGGCGCGATGTATGCCTACTACGTGCGCAACACCTATCTCGAAAACAACCTGCGCATCCCCGGCAAGCTGACCATGTGCGGCACGCCGGTCGATCTGGGCCGCATCGACATGCCGGCCTATGTGCTGGCCGCGCGGGAAGATCACATCGTTCCCTGGCGGACCGCTTACGCCACCAACGGCCTGCTCGGCGGCGAAACGCAGTTCGTGCTGGCGGCCAGCGGCCATATCGCCGGGGTTATCAATCCGCCGGAGCGCCAGAAACGCAACTATTGGCTCAATGCCGATACCGGCAGCAAAGCAGAGTCCTGGCTGGATACCGCGACTTCGCAGCCCGGCAGCTGGTGGCCGCACTGGACAGACTGGCTCGCCCCGCAATCGGGAACGCAACTGCCCGCACGCACCAATTTGGGCAGTATGGAATTCCCCGCCGGCGAGCCGGCGCCTGGCCGCTATGTCAAGGACAAATCCGCCTGACAGACTGCGGTCGCGTTCAATTGCTGTTAAATTATTAAACGTCGTCAATCGGAGGAGATTCTAAAAATGTCACGCGTCGCTGTGGTTACCGGTGGTATGGGCGGGCTGGGTGAAGCCATCTGCATGAAGCTGGGCAAAATGGGCTACAAGGTGGTCGCCACCTATTCCCCGGGCAACACCAAACACAATGAATGGCTCGCGGAGATGAAAAAGCAGGGCTATGAATTCCGCGCTGTGCCGGTGGACGTCACCAATTTCGAATCCTGCCAGCAGGCCGTCGCCCAAATCGCCAAGGACGTCGGTCCGGTTGATGTGCTGGTCAACAACGCCGGCATCACCCGCGACACCACCTTCCGCAAAATGGATCTGGAAGCCTGGCATGCGGTGATCAACACCAACCTTGACAGCGTGTTCAACATGACCAAGCCGGTCATCGACGCGATGGCCGAGCGCGGCTGGGGCCGCATCATCAACGTGTCGTCGGTCAACGGTCAGAAAGGCGCTTTCGGCCAGACCAACTACTCCGCCGCCAAAGCCGGCATGCACGGCTTCACCAAGGCCGCCGCGCTGGAATACGCGAAAAAAGGCGTCACCGTGAACACCATTTCGCCCGGTTACATCGGCACCAAGATGGTAATGGCGATTCCGAAGGAAGTGCTCGACTCCAAGATCATTCCGCAGATTCCGGTGGGCCGTCTCGGCAAGCCGGAAGAAGTCGCCGGTCTGGTCGCCTATCTGTGCTCGGAAGAAGCCGCCTTCGTCACCGGCGCCAACATCGCCATCAACGGCGGCCAGCACATGCAGTAAACGCAGGCGGCTTCTGCCGCCTGCGCAAAAAAACGCCCGTCGGGAAACCCGGCGGGCAAAGTCCTTTAGAGCATTGGGGCGCGCTAAAGGTAGGAGGTTCCTGCGGGCGGCTCAGCCGCCCTTGCCACCCTTCGCGGCAGCATCCGCCGCGACCTTGATGGCTGATTCCGCCGACTTGGCAAACTGCTGCGCGGTTTTGGTCATGGTGTCGGCCAGCGAATTGGCTGCGGCCAGCGTCTGCTTCATCGCCGCCACTGCCGCTTCCGATCCCGGCGGCGCCGATTTGGCCATTTCATCGACCATCGACTGAAACTGCGCATTCATCGCACTGGCGCGGGATTCGACGAGCTCGCCGATTTCCTTCTGCGTCTTGCCGGCGAGATCCTGCACGCTGCGCGAGTAATCCGTCATCCGCGCCAGCATGCCCTGCATGTTCTTCTGCTGCAGCGCGCCCCATTGCTGCGGATCGCGCGCTTCCATCAGCGACTTCGCACCCTTCATGCTGTCGTCGATCATGCCGCGCACCGCTTCCAGCTGCAGCTTCATCAACCGCTCACCCTGCTCCATCGACAGCTGCGTCAGCTTCAGCGCCGCCTCGGTGGCTTTCTGGTTCAGTTCGTTCAGTTTCTCGGGTCCTTTGGACATGCTCGTCTCCGTCGTGTTGGGCTGAAATCAGTATTACCTGCGATTCAGTATCCCACCGGGTCAGCGGCTAATGCTTGATAAGCATCAAGGTTCGTGACGGCGCAAAGTGCAGCACAAGCGGCCCTCACATATCATTGATTTTATTGAACTTTTTATTGCGTTTTGGTTGCAACGCAACATTGCCTTGTGCGATAATGCCTGACCATCTTCTTGAGGCAACCCATGAGCGCACAGGCCCGCACCATCAAGAAATATCCGAACCGCCGTCTCTATGACACCGAGACCAGCAGCTACATCACGCTGGCCGACGTCAAAAAACTGGTTCTGGAAAATATCGAGTTCAAGGTTGAAGATGCCAAGTCCAAGGAAGACCTGACGCGCAGCATTCTGCTGCAGATCATTCTTGAAGAGGAAAGCGCCGGCACGCCGATGTTCACCAGCGACTCGCTGTCGCAGATCATCCGTTTTTACGGCAACGCCATGCAGGGCATGATGGGCGGCTATCTGGAAAAAAATATCCAGACCTTCATGCAGATCCAGAACAAGTTACAGGACCAGTCGCGCCAGGTTTACGGCCAGAACCCGATGCTCAATTCCGAAACCTGGAATGAG
>CBHTVL010000211.1:0-4857 GCA_966096475.1 uncultured Burkholderiales bacterium | reverse complement strand
GGGGTGTCGCCGTGGTTGGGGTCGGGGGCGGGGGCGGCCGTGGCTTCTGCGGCGGGTGCGGCTGCGGCGGGGGGCGCCGCCGCGGCTGCTGCCGGTGCTGCTGCCGCGGGCGCGGCGGCGGCCGGTGCTTCAGCCGGTTTGTCCTGCGCGCTGACCGGTGCGCCGGCAAAGCCGAGGACGCCGAACAGGGCAAGAGCTGCAATCAGTTTTTTCATGTCATTCTCCAATCAAAGGGCATCAGCGCCGGTTTCACCGGTGCGGATGCGGACCACCTGTTCGAGGTCGGAGACGAAAATCTTGCCGTCGCCGATCTTGCCGGTGTTCGCGGATTTTTCGATGGCTTCGATGACCTGCTCGAGCAGCTCGGTCTTGATCGCTGCTTCGACCTTGATCTTCGGCAGGAAGTCGACCACGTATTCCGCCCCGCGATAGAGTTCGGTATGTCCCTTTTGCCGTCCGAAGCCCTTGACCTCAGTGACGGTGATGCCGGTCACGCCGATGGCGGACAGCGCTTCCCTCACTTCGTCGAGCTTGAACGGCTTGATGATTGCCGTAACGAGTTTCATGTGATGTCCCCGGTTGGTTGGGACCGGCGTTGCCGCCGGTCCGCGATGCCAATTAACTTAGTAACTTAGAAAGTTTTTGCAACAAAGACGGTGAACGTGTCCTTGCCGATCATCTTGCTGCTGGCGCCATTGGTGTAAAACGCCTTCTGGGCCGCGGTCATGTCGGTACCGGTCCAGTAGCCGCCGATGGTGAAGCTTTGCGGCAGGGCGTAGGTCGCGCCAAGTTTCCAGTCCTTGTAGGACGCGCAGGTGTCATTGCTGACGCGAACACCGCAGGCGCCGCCCGAACCTTCGTATTTCTGGATGCCGTAGTGGGCTACCAGGTTGACTGCTTCGGTGAGCGGGAAGTTGGCGCTGAGGTCGAGGTAGGAGGAACCATCGCTGTCCTTGACGCCGAAGGTTTCCTTGTTAAGGCTGTAGGAATACTTCGCGCTCAGCCATTTCCAGGTCAGGGCGCCGTACATTTCCAGCGTGTCAGCCTTGTTGATGCCGGCCGGGTACGGCACGGCAGCGGTGTTTTTGGTGCCGGGGTAGTAGTACTGCAGCAGACCCACGTCGAAGCCGAGGTCGCCGGAGATGGTGCCTTTGTAGCCGCCGTAGAAGTCCATTTCCAGGCTGCCGCTGGCGTAGCCGGTGGCCGTCGGGGAATCGGACAGCCAGCTGATGTTCGACATCCAGGTGCCGGCGTAGAAGCCGCTGGAGTGGCTGTAGTCAAAACCGCCCTGCAGCGCCGCATCACCGTTGGTCTGGGTCAGGCCGCGGAAGATGTACTGGCTGTAGACACCAACGTTGCCGGTCAGCGTATGTTCGGGAGTCGGAGCCGGAGCGGCAGCCTGAGCAAAAGCGAGGGCGGGGACGAAAGCACCGGCAACGAGGCCGGCAATGATGGTCTTCTTAAACATGGTTTTCCCTTTTTTCAGTGTTCAGTGTTGGCACATGTGCAATAAAACTGCAGCCTACTCTGAGCAGGTACCATGCCAGATATAAAATTCATATAAAACAAATAGTTATAAAGGGTCGACAGTGCGGGCGCGCACCCTACCGCACCGTTTTGGTGCGCTAAAGAGAGGTGCTGCACCAGCAACTGGCGAGCTTGCTCCAGCGTGATGCGCCGACCCGGAACGGGGTTCGAGCGCGGGAATTGCTACACTGCCTGCAACAGGGAGGTGCCATGAACCAGAAGTTGCTCGACGACATTAATGAAAAGCTGAAAGCGGTCATGGCGCAAAGCCCCGCCGCCGATCTGGAGCGCAATCTGCGGGCGATGCTCGGCGCGGGCTTTGCCCGGCTGGATCTGGTCAGCCGCGAAGAGTTCGACATCCAGCGTGAAGTGCTGGCCCGCACCCGTGCCCGGCTCGCCGAACTGGAAAAGCAGGTGGCCGCGCTGGAATCCACTGCCACGCCGGAGCGTCGCTAGCCGGTTTTTGGCGTCCGGCGTCAGCCGGCGGCCGGGGGCGGACGTTATATCCGGCATTACGACCATGCCCACGATGCCGTGTCCCTTGCCGTCCTTTACAGCCGCGCGCTTGCCGGCCTTGATGCTCCGCTGGTCACGGTGGAAGCGCATCTCGGCAACGGCCTGCCGAGCTTTACCATCGTCGGATTGCCGGAAGCCGAAGTCAAAGAAGCCAAGGATCGTGTTCGCGCCTCGCTGCTGAATGCGCGGTTTGAATTTCCGGCACGGCGCATCACCGTCAATCTGGCGCCTGCCGATCTGCCCAAGGAATCGGGACGTTTCGATTTGCCGATTGCGCTGGGCATTCTGGCGGCTTCCGGGCAGATCCCCGCCGAGCGTCTGCAGAAATTCGAATTCGCCGGCGAACTGGCGCTGACCGGCGAATTGCGACCGGTGCGCGGCGCGCTGGCGATGGCACTGGCGGTGGCCCGCGACGGCCGCGAATTTGTCCTGCCGCAGGCCAATGCGCCGGAAGCGGCGCTGGCACAGGGCGCCAGGGTTTATGCGGCACCTGCTTTGCTGGATGTCTGCGCCCATCTGGCCGGACAGACATCGCTGGCTCTCGCAATGCCTGCGGCAGTTGAAGCTGCGGCACCTTATGCCGATCTGATGGATATCAAAGGCCAGGCGCAGGCGCGCCGTGCGCTGGAAATTGCCGCGGCCGGTGCGCACAGCCTGTTGATGGTCGGTCCGCCGGGCACCGGCAAGACCATGCTGGCGCAACGGCTGCCGGGCATCCTGCCGCCGATGACCGAAGCGGAGGCCCTGGAATCGGCGGCGGTGCAGTCGATCGGCACCCGCGGTTTTGATGTCTCATTATGGAAGCAGCGGCCGTACCGGGCGCCGCACCATACGGCATCCGCAGTCGCGCTGGTGGGCGGCGGCAGCAATCCGCGGCCGGGCGAGATTTCACTGGCCATGCATGGCGTGCTGTTTCTCGATGAACTGCCGGAGTTCGAGCGCAAGGTGCTCGAGGTACTGCGCGAGCCGCTGGAGTCGGGACGCATCACGATTTCGCGCGCCGCCAATCAGGCGGATTTTCCGGCGCGTTTCCAGCTGGTTGCGGCGATGAATCCCTGTCCCTGCGGTTTTCTCGGTCATCACAACAGCCGCTGTCGCTGCACGCCGGATCAGGTCGCGCGTTATCGCGGCCGCATTTCGGGGCCGCTGCTTGATCGTATTGATCTGCAGATTGAAGTGCCGGCCTTGCCCGAGAACGATTTGCTCGGGAAGGCGGCCGGCGAGAGTTCCGGCTTTGTACGCGACCGCGTCAGCGCGGCGCGCGAGCGGGCGCTGTCACGGCAGGACAAACCCAATGCGCAATTGGCCACGCGTGAAATCGACAGCCACTGCGCACCCGATGACAAAGGCGCGACACTGCTGAAGCAGGCAATTGCCCGACTCGGATTGTCGGCGCGCGCCTATCACCGGATTCTGCGCGTGGCGCGTACGATTGCGGATCTCGCCGGTGAAAAGGTTGTTGCCGGCCACCATGTTGCGGAAGCCATCCAGTACCGGCGGCTGGATCGCAGCGCGCGTTAGCCCCGGAATTACGCGGACCGGGCCGTACGGAAGACCGGACTAGTGCGGTGCGGCGAAGCTGGCTGCCCAGGTGATGAATTCAGCGGCGGGCATGGGTTTGGCGATGAAATAGCCCTGCGCCATCGTGCAGCCCAGTTCCTTCAGCCGGTCCCAGTCGGCGCGCGACTCGACGCCTTCGGCCACGACTTTGAGGCCCAGCTTGCGCGCCATGTCGATGCTTGATGCGAGGATCACCCGCCGTTGCGGATACAGCGCGACATCAGTCACAAACGAGCGGTCGATTTTCAGTTCGGAAAACGGAATGCGTGACAGTTGCTGCATCGAAGAGTAACCGGTGCCGTAATCGTCGATCGACAGCCCGAATCCTTTCATCCGCAGCCGTGCCAGATTTTCCAGGCAATGCGCGACATCGGTCATCGCTGCTGACTCGGTGATTTCGAGGATCATGTGTCGCGCCTGCAGGCCGACGTCCTGAACGGTTTTGGTCAGCCGGTCTGCCAGCGCGGTATCAGCGAGCGATCTGAGTGACAGGTTGACCGATACATTGATGTCTTCGCCGAGACCTTTGTTTTTCCAGTCGAGGCAGACCTCGGCCGAGCGCTTCAGCATGATCCAGGTCAGGCCATCGATCATGCCCAGGTTTTCGAGGATGGGAATAAAGACATCCGGGGTACAAACCCGCCGGAGGGATCGCGCAAGCGTGCGAGAGCTTCGGCGCCGACCAGTTTGCCGGTGGCGATTTCGATCTTGGGCTGGAAAAACGGTTCGTACAGTCCTTGGGCGATGGCATCGGCGATGAATTTTTCCGACACCGGTGTCCGCGGAGCGGAAGAGCTGACCGGCGAACGGGCGACACGCTGGTTCAGCAGTTCGACAATCTTCTGCGGCGTTGCCGGTTTTTCGATTGCACCCAGCAGATTGATGCCGTAGGCCCGCGTCATGGTTTCAACCGAGGAGATCAGGCTCTTGTCCAGCGCGCTGGTCAGAATGATGGAGGTCTGCGCGCCGCTCTTGCCGAGGTGACGGATGAATTCCATGCCGTCCATGTTCGGCATCTCCAGATCGCAGATGATGACGTCAACCTGTGCGGCGTCATCAAGGAAATAAGTCAGCGCTTCGCGTCCGTCGCTGGCCTCGGCAATGGCGCGCGCGCCCAGTGACTGCAGCACCCGTACCAGGGTCATGCGCTGGAAATTGTGGTCTTCCACGACCAGAAAGCGTACTTCGGAGAAATCGGTTTGCTGTGTCATTGTCAGAATGCCGGAAGACTGGATTGCAGGGCTGCGGTCAGCG
>CBHTVL010000210.1:0-4861 GCA_966096475.1 uncultured Burkholderiales bacterium | reverse complement strand
GTACCAGTTCACCGCCTCCACTTTGGGCAGCCCCTGCTCGATCATCGTCGGCACATCCGGTGCGGCGGGCGAACGGTTGACGCTGGCCTGCGCAATCATCCGCAACCGTCCGGCGCGCACAAATTCAATGAATGCCGGCAGTGCGGCGAAGATCATCTGTGCCTGACCTGAAACCACATCCATGGTTGCCGGGCCAACCCCCTTGTACGGGACATGCAGCATTTTCACGCCCGAGGCATGGGACAGCATTTCAATCGCGAGATGGGTCGACGTGCCGTGGCCGGGTGTTGCGTAAACCAGCTGGCCGGGACGCGCCTTCGCCAGTGCAACCAGTTGCTTGATGTCGCGCACCGGCAGCGACGGATGGATGGCCAGTCCGTTGGGGACATCGGCCACCAGCGTTATGGGTGCGAAATCGGCAACCGAGTCGTACGGCAGATTCCTGCGCACGCCGGGGTTGATCACATGCGCTGAAGACACCATGCCGATGGTGTAGCCGTCGGGCGGCGCCTTGGCGAACATCGCCGTGCCCAGCGTGCTGCCGGCGCCGCCGCGATTGTCGATCAGGATCTGCTGCCCGAGTTCCTGGGTCATTTTCGGCGCGATGGCGCGCGCAATGATGTCGGTATTGCCGCCCGGTGCAAAAGGCACGATCAACCGGATCGGCCGGACCGGCCAGTTCTGGGCATGACTCACGCCGGTCAGCGCCAATGCGGCGGCAACAACGGCGGCACAGCACAAGCGGTGCTTGATCATCTCTCCTCCATTCGTGGAATGGGCACGGGCGCCTGGATATTTTTTGGGGTCGCGCCGTGCTGCACGGTCAGTGTAATCCCGCCGGACCGCTTGCATGGTCATCCGTCCAGCATATGACCGCTGCCTGCCAGCCCGGCAACGCACCCTAACGGTGCGATGTTTGCGCTGTATCAAAACGCCTGTTGTGGTGTCGCAGTAAGGTGGTTTCACGAGCGGTTCGCCCGCTCTTCATCACAACGGAGGTTACTCATGATCAAGGAAGTCAGCGGCGACCTGCTGCTCAGCAAAGCCCAGGTGATCGCCCATGGCGTTTCCCCCAACGACCCTTTCCATACCGGTCTTGCACTGCAGCTGCGCGAACAATGGCCGGCGATGTACAAGGATTTCCGCCACTACTGCCAGTCCAAACACCCCAAACCCGGCACGCTCTGGGCCTGGATGGGCGCAGACGGCAAACGGGTGGTCAGCCTGTTCACCCAGGACGCGATCGAAGGCCATCACGGCGGCACGCCGGGCACAGCCTCGGTCCAGCATGTCGGCCACGCGCTGCGTGAACTGGCCAGGCTGGCGGAAGCGGAAAAATTCACCAGCATCGCGCTGCCGCGCATCGCGACCGGCGTCGGACGGCTGGCGTGGAATGATGTCAAGCCGCTGCTCGACCAGCATCTCGGCGGACTGAAAATTCCGGTTCTGGTCTACACGACTTACCACGCGGCACAACAGGCCAGCGAAGGGCTCTGAAGCAGGATCGCGGCGCGGTTGCACCGCGCCGCCTCCGGCAGCTCTGGTAATATCGCCGCTCCATAAAGCGGCGACCGACCGGAGGAGCAGACCATGATTTACGAAGTGCGCACGTACGACCTGAAACCCCATTCCGTACCCGAAGTCGAGAAACGTTTCGGCGAAGCCTATGAGTTCCGCAAGAAACTGTCGCCGCTGGCCGCCTTCTGGCACACCGAAATCGGCCCGCTGAACCAGATCATCCACGTCTGGCCGTACAAAGACATGGCGGAGCGCGAGCGTATCCGCGCCGAAGCCGCCGCTTCCGGCAACTGGCCGCCGAAGATCGGTGAATTCGTGCTCAACATGCGCACCGAAATCTTCATTCCCTTCTCGTTCTCGCCGGAAATCAAACCCGGCAAGATGGGCCCGATTTTCGAGATGCGCACCTATACCCATGCCCCGGGCGAACAGGGTCGGGTCGCCAAGACCTGGGAAAAAGCACTGCCGGCGCGCACCAAGATCAGCCCGCTGGTAGCGATGTGGTACGCCGAATGCGGCAGCGTCAACCGCTTCGTCCACATCTGGTCCTATCCGACGCTGGAAGCGCGCAATGAAACACGCAAAAAAGCGCTGGCAGAAGGTGTTTGGCCGCCGTCTCTGGTCGCCAAGAAAGAAGGCCTGCCCGAAGTGACACTGGTGGCCCAGGAAAACAAGATCGTCATGCCGTCGGCGTTCTCACCCCTGCAGTAAACCCCGGAGCGGCGCATGCCCATCGGCAGGCTTGATCACTATTCGATCCGCACGCTGGATATCGGGGCGTCGCGCCGCTTTTATACCGAAGTCATGGGTTTCAACGCCGGGTTCCGCCCGCCGTTCCAATTCCCCGGCATCTGGCTGTACAACGGCGCGCAATATCCGGAAACCACCGGCGTCGTGCACATCATCGGGATTGATCCGGATGATCCGCAGGGCCTCAAGGATTATCTCGGCGACCGCGATGTGGCGTCGCTGCAGGGCACCGGCACCGTTGATCACATGGCCTTCACCGCGACCGGCCTTGCCGATATGCGCCAGCGCCTGAACAGCCACGGCGTCGCCTTCCGCGAACGCACCGTGCCCTCGCTGGGCATTCATCAGGTGTTTTTCGAAGATCCCAGCGGCGTCACCATCGAACTGAACTACCCTGCCGCCGAAGCCGCTGCGGCAGCCTGATCCGATGTCCGCCGCACCGCGCGCCCTGGTCATCGGCGGTTCGCTCGGCGGACTGTTTGCCGCCAACCTGCTGCACCGTCAGGGCTGGGATGTACAGGTCTATGAACAATCCACGGAGCCGCTGGCCGGGCGTGGCGCCGGCATCATCACCCACCCCGATCTGTTCGCCGCACTGGAACGTATCGGTATCCCGATTGACGACAGCATCGGCGTCGACATCGAGGGACGTGTCGCCTTCGACCATGACGGCGCCACACTGGGCACGCTGGACATACGGCAATGCCTCACCACCTGGGGCCGTCTGCACACGCTGCTGCTCGGTGCTTTCCCGTCGGCGCGTTATCACCTCGGTCATGCCTGTAATGGCGTGGAACAGGATGACAACGGCGTCACCGCGGTATTCCGCAACGGCACAACAGTCCGCGGCGACCTGCTGATCGGCGCCGACGGCATCCGTTCCGCCGTACGTGCGCAGTTCGCACCGCAAGCGCGTCCCGTCTATGCCGGCTACATCGCCTGGCGCGGACTGGTGGAGGAAAGCGCGCTGTCGCCGGAAACGCATCGCGACCTGTTTCCGAAATTCGCCTTCAGCCTGGCACCTCGCGAGCATATGCTCGGTTATCCGGTGGCGGGCTTCGACAATTCGACCCGCGCCGGACAGCGCTGCTTCAACTTTGTCTGGTACCGTCCGACGCACATTGACCGCGAACTGCCGCAGCTGTGCACCGATATCCACGGCAAACGCCATGACCTGTCGATTCCGCCGCCGCTGCTGCGCCCGCAAGTCATCGAAGCGATGCGCGAATCCGCGCGCGATCAGCTGTCGCCGCAATTCGCTGAAGTCGTCGCGAAAACCCGCCAGCCTTTCTTTCAGGCGATTTTCGATCTGGAGTCGACCGTCATGCACCACGGCCGCGTCGCGCTGCTGGGCGATGCGGCCTTCGTCGCGCGGCCGCATTGCGGCATGGGCGTCTCCAAAGCCGCCGGCGATGCGCTGGCGCTGGCTGCACTGCTGAACAAGCACGACAATGATCCCTTACGCGCTTTGCCGGTTTATTCAACCGAACGCGTACGCTTCGGCAATGCCGTGGTCGCTCATGCCCGGGAACTGGGCGCCTATCTGCAGGCCTGCGACCGTGACGATCCGGAAGCACTGGCGGCACGCGCCCGCTCCGCGCACCATCACACGCCGCAAGCGGTAATGCGCGACATCGCCGTCACCCGCGTGTTCTGAACTTCGGCATAAAATCAGCGGCATCGAACACCACCGCGCCACAGGAGCTGTCATGATGACCATCATCCCCGCCTATGCCGCCGTGCTGGGCCTGATCTTCGTGGCACTGAGCGTGCGCACCATCCGCATGCGACGGCGCCACCGCGTCGCTGTCGGTGACGGCGGCAATGCCGAACTGCGGCGCGCCATGCGCGTGCACGCCAATTTCGCGGAGTATGTCCCGCTGGCGTTGCTGCTGATATTTTTTGTCGAGCACGACGGCGCCGAAACCCTGCTGGTGCATGCGCTGGGCATTGCCCTGCTCGCCGGTCGCCTGCTGCATGCCTGGGGCGTCAGTCAGGAACCCGAAAACTTCCGCTACCGCGTCAGCGGCATGGTTCTCACCTTCAGCACGATCATCACCGCGGCACTGGCGATTTTCATCGCCCGCCTCGGCTGAAGTTCAGCGGCGGAATTCCCGGGGATTGAGGCGGGCGATGTCGGCCTCGACCTGTTCGCGGCTGCGCTCGTAGACAATCTCGCGCCCCATCACCGTGCCGGCATAGGCCATGCCGTTGCGGGTCGGCGTCAGCTCGCACTTGACGCTGTGGACACCGCTGCCGAGCACCACCTGGATCGATGACGGACGTTTGTCGAACACCACAACGTCCATCTGCTGCTTGGTTTCGGTGACGCGCACCTTGATGGTTTCGTTGATCAATGCGGCATCCCCGTCAGTCGGTTGCGGAGCCCGGGAATCCGGGCCCCGCGTTCATCATCGCACGACTTTACGGGCAATCACCACATTGTCGTAAACCAGGTTCGACGACCAGATCCAGCGCGCGCCCTCGAAAAACTCGGGATAACGCGTATAGGCGGTCAGCGTGGTTACGCCGATTTCCTCATCGGTGTATTCATAAGCGCGCGGCCAGCCGGTGTCGTTGAAGGTCTTCGACT
>CBHTVL010000209.1:0-4868 GCA_966096475.1 uncultured Burkholderiales bacterium | reverse complement strand
TGTCGTACACCACACGATTGATCCCGCGCACTTCGTTGATGATGCGGTTGGAGACCTTGCCCAGCAGGCTGTAGGGCAATTCCGCCCAGTGCGCCGTCATGAAATCGGTGGTCTGCACAGCACGCAGCGCCACGACATATTCATAGGTGCGGCCGTCGCCCATCACGCCGACGGATTTGACCGGCAGGAAAACCGCGAATGCCTGCGCTGTCTTGTCATACCAGCCTGCGGCACGCAATTCTTCAATAAAAATGGCATCGGCTTCGCGCAACAGGTCGGCATATTGTGCCTTCACCTCGCCGAGGATACGCACGCCAAGGCCCGGTCCCGGGAACGGGTGACGGAATACCATCTCATGCGGCAAACCGAGTGCCAGCCCCAGTTCACGCACTTCATCCTTGAACAGTTCACGCAGCGGTTCCAGCAGTTTCAGGTGCAGCGTATCCGGCAGGCCGCCGACATTGTGATGCGACTTGATGGTGTGCGCTTTTTTTGTCTTGGCGCCCGCCGACTCGATGACATCGGGATAGATTGTTCCCTGTGCCAGCCATTTGGCGTTCGGCAACTTCGCTGATTCAGCCTGAAAAACCTCGACAAATTCGCGCCCGATGATCTTGCGCTTCTGTTCCGGGTCGGTGACGCTGGCAAGATGTCCCATGAACTGGTCACGGGCATTGACATGGATCACCCGCACGCCAAGATTGCGTCCGAAAGTCTCCATCACCTGTTCGGCTTCGTTGAGGCGCAGCAGGCCGTTGTCGACGAATACGCAGGTCAGCTGCTTGCCGATAGCCTTGTGGATCAGTGCAGCCGCCACGGAGGAATCCACTCCGCCGGAGAGTCCCAATATGACTTCGTCATTACCGACCTCGCGACGGATGCGCGCGACGGCTTCGTCGACGTAATTCGGCATCGTCCAGTCCCCGGCCAGCCTGCAGACGCCGAGCACAAAACGCTCGATCAGGGCCTTGCCCTGCAGCGTATGCGTCACTTCGGGATGGAACTGGACGGCATAGAAACGCCGCGCCTCATCGGCCATGCCGGCAATCGGACAGGTCGAATTGCTGGCCATCAGCTTGAAGCCCGGGGGCATTTCAATGACCTTGTCACCGTGGCTCATCCACACGTCGAGCAAACCGTGGCCTTCCGGGGTAACGCGGTCCTGGATGTCCTTGAGCAATGCGGTATGGCCCCGCGCGCGCACTTCGGCATATCCGAATTCGCGGACCTTGCCCATTTCAACCTTGCCGCCGAGCTGCGCCGCCATGGTCTGCATGCCGTAGCAGATGCCAAACACGGGGACGCCAAGTTCAAAGACCAGTGCCGGCGCCCTCGGCGTGCTTTCCTCCCAGACCGAGGCCGGGCCGCCGGACAGAATCACCCCACTGGGTTTGAATGCCCGGATGAAGTCATCTGAAACATCGCAGGGATGCAGTTCGCAGTAGACATGCAGTTCGCGCACACGACGCGCAATCAGCTGGGTGTATTGCGAGCCGAAATCGAGGATCAGTATTTTTTCGTGTTGCACGTGCGGACCGGAATAGCGGGTTAAGGGGCGGGGTTCAGGGGAGCCGGCGCCAGGGCGCCGGCAGCGGATCATTCAACGCGGTAGTTCGGCGCTTCCTTGACGATCTGCACATCATGCACATGGGATTCACGGATGCCGGCCGAAGTAATCTCGACAAACTCGGCATCGCGCCGGACCGCCTCCACGCTCGCGCAGCCCAGATAGCCCATGCTGGCGCGCAACCCGCCCATCAACTGATGAATCAGCGGTGCGACGCCCCCCTTGTAGGGGACGCGACCTTCAACACCTTCCGGCACCAGCTTTTCAGTATCCAGTTCGTCGTGTTCCTGGAAATAACGGTCGGCAGAACCCTGCTGCATCGCACCGAGCGAACCCATGCCGCGATAGGATTTGTAGGACCGTCCCTGGAAGAGTTCGATTTCGCCGGGCGATTCTTCGGTGCCGGCAAAAAGGCTGCCCACCATCACGGCATGTGCGCCGGCGGCGATGGCTTTGGCGATGTCGCCGGAATAACGGATGCCGCCATCGGCGATCAAGGGCACGTCGGTCTTCAGCAGGGCCTTCGCCACGTTGTCGACTGCCGTAATCTGCGGCACGCCGACACCCGCGACGATGCGCGTGGTGCAGATGGATCCGGGGCCGATACCGACCTTGACGCCGTCTGCACCATGATCAACCAGCGCTTTGGCCGCCGCCGCGGTGGCGATATTGCCGCCGATGACCTGCAGTTTCGGGTAAGTGCGCTTGAGCCAGCGTACGCGTCTGAGCACGCCTTCGGAATGTCCGTGCGCAGTATCCACGATGATCACGTCGACGCCGGCTTCCACCAGCGCTTCTGCACGTTCTTCAGTCCCCTCGCCCACCCCGATCGCAGCGCCGACCCGCAGACGACCCAGCTTGTCCTTGCAGGCGTTGGGGTGCTCGGAAGACTTGAGGATGTCCTTGACTGTGATCAGCCCGCGTAGCTCGAAATTCTTGTTGACGACCAGCACACGCTCCAGGCGATGCTTGTGCATCAGTGCACGGGCTTCTTCCCGTCCAGAACCTTCGCGAACGGTGACCAGACGCGAGCGCGGCGTCATGATGTTCTTCACCGGCTGATTGAGTTTGCTTTCGAAACGCAGATCCCGGTTGGTGACGATACCAACGATCTTGCCATCTGCGCCGACAACCGGCAGACCGGAAATACGGTGCAATTGCGTTAGCGCCAGGACATCACGGACCGTCATGTCCTGGGTGATCGTGATCGGGTCCTTGACGATACCGCTTTCAAAGCGCTTGACCTTGGTGACTTCGATGGCCTGCGCCTTGGGCGTCATGTTTTTGTGAACAATGCCGATCCCGCCTTCCTGGGCGATGGCAATCGCCAGACGGGACTCGGTCACGGTATCCATGGCTGCGGCGAGCAGCGGGATGTTCAGGGTGATGCCGCGAGTCAGCTTGGTTTTGAGACCGACTTCGCGCGGCAGGACGGCGGAATGTGCCGGAATGAGCAGCACATCGTCGAAAGTCAGGGCTTTCTGCACCACGCGCATGAGATGCGTCCTTCGCAAAGGGCGCATTATAGACTTTGAGGCGTAAACGGTAAACCGAGCAGGACGTTGTTCCATTGACGGCAAGGGGCAAAGTGGCTATTTTCAGTGCAGCTTTGCCCGGCGCGGGCGCACCCCGCGCCCAATGATCACAGACCAGGCGATGACCATGAATAAACTGCTGATAATGCTGGCCCTGGCGCTGCTGCCCGGACTGGCGCAAGCCCAGATCATGAAGTGTGTTGGCGCCGGCGGCCGTGTCGAGTTTGCGGCTGCCTGCCCGCCCGGCACCAAGGCGGAAAATACCGGTATCCGCAATGCCCCTTCCCCCGCATCAGCGCCGGCAGCATCGCAAAAATCGCTGGCCGAGCGGGATGCCGATTACCGCAAGCGTCAGCTCGAACAGCAGGAAAGCGCAAAAAAAGCCGAGGATAAAAACCGGGAAGCGGCCGATCTTTCCCAGAATTGCGAAAATTCCAAAAGCTATCTGACGAGCCTGAAAGCCGGCATGCGCATCGGAAAAACCGATCCCAAAACCGGGGAACGTTCGTACCTCGATGACAGTGACCGTGCTGTTGAAATCGAGCGGGCCCAGCGCGCGGTCGACAGCAACTGTAAATAGCCGATCAGTCTTTTCTGACCCGCTTGCGCCGGGCTTCCTTCGGTTCGAGATTCAAAGGCCGGTAAATTTCCACCCGGTCACCGTGCTTCAGCAGCGAAGCGCGTGAGGCGATTTGCCCGTAAATGCCGACCGCAAGGCATTCTTCCTCGATCTCGGGAAACGCCCCGGGCAGGCCGGATGCCCGCAGGGCAGCCCCGAGGTTGCTGCCCTCCTCCAGATCAAGCTCACGGATCACCTGACGGTCCGGCAGGGCATAAACCACGGTTATTTTCATGACTTTGCGTAAACGACATCGGCGCGCTTGAGAAAGGCGTCAACCATGGGTCCGGCGATATGGCCGAACACCGGTCCGACCAGTTTCTCCAGCAAAGTGCTGGAGAACTCGTAACCCAGGCGGAAATCAATCCTGCAGGCCTCGGCGCCGAGCGCGGTAAAGCGCCACTCCCCGTCGAGCATGCGAAACGGCCCCTCGACCAGTTGCAGCGTCATCCGCTCCGGCGGCTGTTTGTGATTTTCGGTCGAAAAGCTCTGTTTGATGCCGCGGTAATTAATATGGATGGTGGCCTGAGTCACTGCCGCATCGCGATGACCGACGGCGGTGCCGCTGCACCAGGGCAGGAATTGCGGGTATTGCTCCACACCCTCGACCAGGTCAAACATCTGCTGCGCACTGAACGGCACCAGGGCAGACCGGGTGACGCTGTTCATTTGCAGCTTGCCATCGGTGAGGCAGCCCGGCCGGTTAGAATACCGTTTGTCATGATTTGATTGCGCAATGAGTATCGTTCAGAACAAAAAGGCGTTTCACGACTATTTTATCGAACAGCGCTTCGAAGCGGGTATCGCGCTCGAAGGCTGGGAGGTAAAGGCGATCCGTGCCGGGCGCGCGCAGATCAAGGAAGCCTATGTGATTGTCAGCAATTCCGAGCTGCTTCTGGTCGGCTGCCACATCACGCCCCTGCCGACCGCATCATTGCATGTACATCCGGATCCGACCCGCACCCGCAAGCTGCTGCTGCACGCCGAGGAAATCAACCGCCTGATCGGCAGTGTCGAACGCGCCGGATATACCCTGGTGCCGATCGACCTGCATTACTCCAGAGGCCGGATCAAGCTTGAAATCGGCCTCGCCAAGGGCAAGAAACAGCACGACAAGCGCGCAACCGAAAAAGAAAAGGAATGGCAG
>CBHTVL010000208.1:0-4875 GCA_966096475.1 uncultured Burkholderiales bacterium | reverse complement strand
AAAAACCATCGCCTAAGCCGGCCCATATCAGTCGATAAATCCGCTGCCCCCTGAGTGGCGGCTTGCGCGGTAATAACATATTTGTTATCGTGCCGCGGTGGATTACACGATCACCTATTACAGCGAACGTGTTCAGGACGAGATCCTCAGTCTTCCAGACACGCTCGCTGCCCGGTATGTCGTGTTGACGCGTCGCATGGTGGTGCTCGGGCCGAATCTGGGCGAACCACACACCAAGGCTTTTGGAGAAGGGCTGTTCGAGCTGCGATTGAAGGGCGCTGAAGGTATTGCACGGGTGTTTTTTTGCACGCTGGTCGGCCGGCGGATTGTCGTGCTGCACAGCTTCGTCAAGAAGTCGCAGAAAACGCCGCCGCGTGAGCGCCGGATTGCTGAGATTCGCATGAAGGAGATCAAAGATGAAAACGCATGATCAAGTCGTGAAGAAACTGATGCGCCGTCCCGGCGTGCGTGCCGAGGTGGAGCGTCTGGAGCGCGAGGAGTCTGCTTTGCTGGATGCACTGCTCAAGGCGCGCCAGGAGGCCGGTCTGTCACAAGCGGAAGTGGCGTCGCGGATGGGCACGCAGGCGCCATCGGTGGCTCGTCTGGAGCGGGCGCTGGCGACCGGCAAGCACTCGCCTTCGGTGGCGACGTTGCGCAAGTACGTCAAAGCCTGCGGCAAGCGTCTGGTTCTGCAAGTAGCCTGAATCTACCGCCGCGCAATCCCCAGCCTCTCGTAAATCGGCCGAATCTGCTCCCGCAAGCGGTGCCGGTTGCGCGCCAGAATCAGCGCCGCCGACACGCAGCACACCCCCCCCAGCGGCAGCGTTGCCCGCGGGCCGATCAGGTCGGCGAGGGCGCCGGCCGTCAGTGCGCCGAAGGGCATGACGCCGAGGAATGCTGCCGTGTAGAGGCTCATCACCCGGCCGCGTTTGTCGTCGTCGACGATGGTTTGCAGGATGGTGTTGACCGACACCGAGGTCACCAAGATGCCGAAACCGACGACGGACAGCAGCGGCATTGCGATCCACACCGACGGTGCGTTGGAGAACAGCGCGAGCGCAGTGCCTGCGGCGAGTACGGCGATGATGATCAGGCGGACCAGTCCTCGGGCGTTTTTGCGCGAGGCCAGGTACAGCGTGCCGCAGATGGCGCCGCCGCCGGAGGCGCTCATCAGGAATCCCATCACGTCGGCGTTGCCGTGGAAGACTTCGCGCACCATCACCGGCATCAGCGTCGAGTACGGCGCGGCGAGCAGCGCGACCACCGACAGGGTCATCAGCAGCGCGCGGATCGGCAGCAGGTTCCAGCAGTAGGCAAAACCTTCACGCAGACCGGCGAGCAGTGCCTGTTTGGAGGGCTCGCGCGGTTGGGTGCGCACGCGGATCAGCAGGAAGGAAATCACCACGGCGATATAGGTGATGGCATTGATCAGGAAGCAGTGCGCTTCGCTCAATACGCCGATCAGGATGCCGGCGAGGGCGGGGCCGACCATGCGGCCGCTGTTGGCCATCAAAGAAGTCAGTGCGATGGCATTGGGCAGGTCTTCCTTGCCTTCAACCAGTTCCAGCAGATAGGCGTGGCGGATCGGCAGTTCGATGGAAACGAAGATGCCCATCATCATCGCAAGGACAATGATGTGCCAGGGCTGCAGTACGCCGGTCAGGGCCAGCGTGGCGAGGGTGGCGGCCTGCAGCAGTTCCAGCACCTGGGTGGCGAACATCGTGCGATGCAGATTGCAGCGGTCTGCCCACCAGCCGGCGACCGGGGAGAGCAGCAGGATCGGCAGGCTGCTGGCGAATGACAGTACGCCCAGCAGCGTGGCCGAGCCGGTCAGTTTGTAGAGCAGCCAGCTCTGCGCCACCATCTGGATCCAGTAACCGATCAGCGCAAAAATCTGTCCGGCAAGGAAGAGGCGGAAGTTGCGGTGGCGAAGGGCGCGAAGAGAGGGAAAAGCCATGGTGTTCAAACGGGAAACCCCGATTCTACTTCATGGACTTCACGCCGAGAGCGGGGGCCTGCTGCGGTAAAATCACGACCTCCCATGACTGATGAATCCTCCGCCGCTCCGACCGCTTCTGCGGTCCGTCTGATTACCATTTATCAGCTGATGGCGGTGGTGCTGCTGTGGAACAGCGCCTACAAGGGCGCGCGTGTGCTCAATACGCTGTACGCGCTGGAGCTCGGTGCCTCCCCGCTGCATATCGGCCTGCTGCTGTCGACCTATGGCGTGTTCCCGCTGCTGCTTGCGGTGTATGCGGGGCGCCTCGCTGACCGTTACGGCGCGCGCATCCCGATCATCTCCGGCATGACGGTGTGTACGCTGGGTGTGGCACTGCCGTGGTTCATGCCCAGCCTGCCGCTGCTGTTTGTCGCGGCGGCGGTCACCGGTTTCGGTTTCATTCTCGGCCAGGTTGCGCTGCAGTCGCTGGTCGGATCGCTGGGTGATGGCGATGAACGCACCAAGAATTTCAATTTTTATGCGCTGGTGATTGCGGTCGCGGATTTTGTCGGGCCGGTGTTTGCCGGTTTCTCGATTGATCATGCCGGCCATGTCGCGACTTATCTTTTTCTCAGTGCGCTGAGTCTCGCCGGCGCGGTGGCGCTGATGGTGATGGCCAAACGTGTGCCGCGGCACCGCCGTCCGGAACCGCGCCCCGCGGAACACCGCATGTCCGACCTGTTCGGTGACGCCGATATGCGCCGCATCCTGATTGCCAGTGCGGTAGTGATGACCGGCATCGATCTGTTCCAGCTTTATCTGCCGCTGTACGGCCACCAGGTCGGGCTGTCGGCGTCGGCGATCGGCATGATCATGGGTTCGGCGGCTGTGGCGGCCTTTGTGTCGCGCGCGCTGATTCCGCTGATGGTGCCGCGTTACGGCGAAGAGAAAACGCTGCTCTACGCGCTGTTCCTGACCGCGGCGATGTTTGTGCTGGTGCCGTTTTTCACCAACCCTTTCGTGCTCGGCGCGGTCTGTTTCACGCTGGGTCTCGGCATGGGCCTGGGTCAGCCGCTGACGGTGATGCTCTGCTACAACTATTCGCCGTCGGGTCGCTCGGGTGAATCGCTGGGGCTGCGCATCGCGATCAACAATTCAATGCACGTGATCGTACCGACGGTGTTCGGTGGAGTCGGCGCCGCCTTCGGCATCGGTCCGGTGTTCTGGATCAATGCCGGCGTGATCGCTGCGGGTAACTGGTTCGCCCGCAAACCCCCGGCCTGAACGGACCCGCCATGTCGATTCATGTCGCCCTCTTTGTCGTGCTGCTCAATATGTGCGCTTTCCGCGGCAGCAAGGTGCTGGTGTCGTTGTTCGCGCTGGAACTCGGCGCGCCGCAGATCATGCTCGGCGTCATCGTCGCGCTGTATTCGTTGTGCCCGACTTTGCTCGCCCTGTATGCGGGCAAACTGACGGACCGTCTGGGTGTGCGCTGGCCGCTGGTGCTGGGCTGTCTGGGTATCGGCCTATCCCTGTTGCTGCCGGGTCTGCTGCCGTCGCTGTATACGCTTTACCTGTCGGCGCTGCTGATCGGTTTCTGTTTTGTGTTTTACAACGTGTCGGTGCAGAACCTGATCGGCATGCTGAGCAGCACGGAATCGCGTACCCGGAACTTCAGCAACCTGAGTCTGATGATCGCTTCCGGCGGTTTTGTCGGGCCGCTGATCGCCGGGTTTGCCATCGATCACTTTGGCCATGCGATCGGTTATCTGTGCATTTCGGTGCTGCCGGCGATTTCCGCAGTGATCATTTTTAACGGCCGCCACAAGCTGGCGGCACTGAGTGGCGCCCGGGTCAAGGAAGAGGAGGCCGGCTATTCCGTGGGCCTGCTCAATAACCTGCCGTTGCGGCGCACGCTGATTACCAGCGGCATCATTTTGACGGCCATCGACCTGTTCCAGTTCTATATGCCGATTTACGGCCACGCCATCGGCATGTCGGCCACCGCGATCGGCACGGTATTGGCGATGTTCGCCGGCGCATCCTTCATCGTGCGCACCATCCTGCCGCAGATCGTTTCCCGCTTCGGCGAAGAGCAGGTGCTGGTCGCTTCCATTTTCATGGCCGCCGCCACCTATCTGCTGTTTCCGCTGGTCGAGAGCGGCATCGTGCTGGGGATCATCGCCTTCCTGCTGGGTCTGGGTACCGGCTGCGGGCAACCGCTGACGCTGATGATGATCTACGCGCGCGCACCGGAAGGCCGTTCCGGCGAGGCGCTGGGACTGCGCATGACGATCAACAATCTGACGCATATCGTGGTACCGCTGTTTTTCGGCACCCTGGGCACCGCCTTTGGCGTGGCGCCGGTTTTTCTGGCGAATGCCGTGATGTTGGGTGCCGGCGGTTTGATCAGTCGCCGGCGCTGACCCCGATATAATTTCTCTTCTTCACTGTTCTTTACCTGCAGCACTCACCTTCAGGACGCCATTATGAAAATCGCGATCATCGATGACTATCAGGACGCTTTCCGCAAACTCGAGTGCACCAAAAAACTCGCCGGGCACGAACTGCTGGTTTATACCGACACCGAAAAAGATCCGGCCAAACTGGCAGAACGCCTGAAGGATGCGGATATCGTCGTGCTGACCCAGCAGCGTTCGAAAATGCCGCGCGCGGTGGTCGAGAAGCTGCCCAAGCTCAAGCTGATCAGCCAGACCGGGCGCAATGCCTATCACATCGATATCGAAGCCTGCACCGAGAAGGGCGTGGTGATTTCCGCCGGCGGCGCCGGCAACCCGAATCCGACCGCGGAACTGGCCTGGGCATTGATCCTCGCCGCGCTGCGCCGCATCCCGCAGGAAGTGCAGCGGCTGAAAAACGGTCAGTGGCAGGGTTCCGTCGGCACTGGTCTCGCCGGCAAGACGCTGGGCATTGTC
>CBHTVL010000207.1:0-4883 GCA_966096475.1 uncultured Burkholderiales bacterium | reverse complement strand
CTTCGTGGTTGCTGATCCCGCGACAAACCGCGCAGCGGTGATCGACCCGGTGCTCGACTTTGATTTCAAGTCGGGGCGCACCACCACGGTGTCCGCCGACCGCATCCTTGAATTCATTCGCCAGCGTGGTTTGCAACTGGACTGGATCCTCGAAACGCATGCCCATGCCGACCACATCTCCGGCGCACGCCATATACAGCAGCAGGCGGGCGGGCGTATCGCCATCGGCGCGCAGATCCGCGAAGTGCAGGCGGTGTTCAAGAAGCTGTTCAATCTGGAGCGCAGCTTTCTGCCGGACGGCAGCCAGTTCGATCATCTGTTCGCGGATGGCGAGGTGTTCCGCATCGGCGATCTGGAAGCAAAAGCGCTGCTGGTGCCGGGGCATACGCCGGCTGACATGGCGTATCAGATCGGCGATGCGGTGTTCGTCGGCGACACGTTGTTCATGCCTGATGTCGGTACGGCACGCGCGGATTTTCCCGGTGGTGATGCGCGCGAGTTATACCGGTCGATCCGCCGATTGCTGGATCTGCCGTCGCAGACCGCGATCTATGTTTGCCACGACTACCCGCCGGCATCGCGTCAGCCGCAGTGGAAGACGACGGTCGGCGAGCAGCGTGCTGCCAACATTCATGTTCATGAGGGTGTCGGCGAGGATGAGTTCATCCGCATGCGCAATGCGCGCGATGCGACGCTGGAGGTGCCGACGCTGATCCTGCCGTCGATTCAGATCAATGTGCGCGGCGGGCAATTGCCGCCGCCCGATGACAACGGGGTGTCCTATCTGCGTATTCCGGTGAATGCGCTGTGAGGCGGGCGGCAATAATTTTATTAATAATCAAAAGGTTAGATCATGTTAAGGTTTGATGTCCCGCAGGTCTGGTCCAACGTGATCCGTTGGGAAGCTTTCATGACGTTTGTATTGAGCATCGTGGCGCTGGTGTTTGCGCCTTGGGTGATGCTGATTCTGGCGGCTCAGGGTTTTGTGCGCGGCTTCATCGGCCATCACCGCTGCCCGGCGCATCTGCTGTGGAAAAAAATCGCAGAGACCAAAAAATGGGGCGGCAAAAAGGAAAACGCCGGCGCCAAGATGTTTGCCAACAAGCTCCTGTTTCTCGTCAGCACGGTGTCGATGGTGCTGTACTTTTCGGGCAGCGGCCTGTGGGTTGTGCCCTGCGCCGCACTGGTAGTGTTTTCCTTTCTGGAGTGGGCGTTGTCCTTTTGCGTGGCTTGCTGGGCTTACGGCTTCTGGTATCAGCATTTCCCGCCGAAGATGCAGTAAGGCCTGGGGCTGGACAAATCCAGTCCATATGCTGAGGGCGCGCTGACACCGCTGCGGCCGGCGCGCCTATAATCGGGACTCCACGGTTTTATAACGAGTGCACCATGCCGCAGATCACCGCTTACGAAGACGCCAAGGCGACCCGCAAGGAACGTCAAGTCCCGACCGGGACCGCATGGCGGACCAATTTCATTGATCCCGATCCGCAGAATCCGGCGACGCCGCAGGCCTTTCTGGTCGAAGGCACGCCGGGTCGTGTGATCAAGCCGCATTTCCATGACTACGACCAGTATCAGGTCATCGTCAGCGGTGACGGGTTGATGGGTAAACATCAGTTGACCGTCAACGCCGTGCATTATTCGCGCGCCCACACGCCTTATGGTCCGATCCTGTTCGGCGAGGGCATGGGTTTCCTGACGCTGCGTGCGGTGAAGGACAGCGGTGCGCAGTATCTGGATGATCCTGAAAAACGCGCAAAGCTCGACGCGGTCAATAACCGACATCCTTTCCAGGTCACCGAAGCACCGCAGTTCAAAGCAGTGACTTCCGGCGCGGCGATTCATGATTTCAGCGAGATCAAGGATGAGCAGGGGCTGTCGAGCCACTCGATGAGTGTGGCGCCGAACGCCAAGGCGATGGCGCCGGACCCTTCGGACAGCAACGGCCAGTACCTGATCGTGGTGCGCGGCAGCCTGCTGTATCAGGGCAAGGAATACAAAGCGCTGACCGTGGCCTTCGTCAAACCGGAAGAAGGCCGTCTGGAGCTGACCGCCGGTGCCGAAGGTCTGGATGTGCTGGTGCTGAATTTCCCGCGCAGCGGCGCCGCCGTGCAGGCCAAGCCGGCAACACCGCAGACGGCGAAAAACGTTCCGGGCACGCGTGTGTGGCAGTGCATGCTGTGCGCGTTTGTGTATGACGAAGCCAAGGGCATGCCCGATGAAGGCGTTGCACCCGGCACGCCCTGGGAAGATGTTCCCGAGACCTGGTATTGCCCCGATTGCTCGGCGAGCAAGAGTGAATTCCAGATGGCGCAGATCGCCTGATACGGTTGCACGCATGACGGGCGCAACGTCATTGACGCTGCGCCCATTGTTTTTCTTCTTCGTTTTAAAGCCGATTTGCGGACGTCACCATGGCCTATCAATTGAATGACACGCCCGCTGCATGGACCGCAGCGCAATTCGAAGCCGACCGGCGCTGGGTTTTTACGCTGGATGACCGCGCGCGCTGCGATCTGGTAGCGGCGCTGACCAAGGCGCTGGACCGCGACAAATCGCATTTTGATTATTCGCGCGATGACTTCGATCTCGGCAGTGCTTATCCGGTGCTGAAAGCAGCCTTTGACGAAATGCAGCGCGGCCTTGGCGTCGCGCTGGTGCGCGGACTGCCGCGCGAAGGTCTCGATGAAAAGGATTTCGAACTGCTGACCTGGGGCATCGGCCTGCATTTCGGCGTCGGCCGGCCGCAGGGCAAGGCGAGTCATTACATTTCCGCAGTGCGTGATGCCGGCAATACCTACCGCACCGGCACCGGCCGCGGCTACAACACCAATGCCGAACTGGATTTCCATACCGATTCGACCGACGTCGTGGTGCTGAGCTGCTACAACCGCGCGGCCGAGGGCGGCATGAGCATCACCACCAGTTCGGTGGCGGCCTATCAGACGATGCAGCGCGAACATCCGGATCTGGCTGATCTCTTGCATGAACCGATTCATTTCAGCCGTCAGGGCGAGCAGGCGCCGGACGAGGCGCCGTCCTATCCGCATCCGATTTTCGATGTGGTCGACGGCCGGCTGTGCAGCAAATGGAACCGTAACCGGGTGACTTCGGCGCAGAAAATCGAAGGTGTGCCGCAACTCTCGAAAAAACAATGGGATGCGCTGGAAGCCTTTGACGCGCTGGTGCGCCGTCCCGACCTCGCGCATTCGATGTGGCTGCAACCGGGCGACCTGCAGATCATCAACAGCCATGTCACGCTGCATTCCCGCACCGATTTCAGGGATTACGACGATCCGGCGCAGAAACGGCTGCTGTTCCGGCTGTGGCTGGCGCCGGCCGAGGGTGACCGTCTGCCCGAGAGCTGGCGCGTGCTGTTCAAATCGGTCGGCGCACGCACCGTGCGCGGGGGTATCATCGGTCAGCAGCACGACGCCGCGCGCAAGGCCTTCGAAGCGCGGCAGGCCTCGGCACTGGGCATGCGGCTTTCCGACGACGGTTGATTTCTGGAGTGTGACCATGATGTTGCGCTGGGACGGGATGACGGGCTGGCGCAATGGGATGGCGGCCGTGCTGCTGGGCTTCGCTGCGACCTGCGGTGCTTCAGGCCATTTCAATGAATTTGATCTTTCGCTGCGCGAGGAATTCGTGCGCATCCCGCTGCCGTCGGAGGCGCGCTGGCCGGCGCTGGCCGGAACCATTTACCGGCCCCAGGGCGAAGGCCCGTTTCCGCTGATCATTCTCAATCACGGCAGTCCCGCGACGGCTGCCGAGCGCGAGAAAATGGGCCGCTGGCGCGAACTCGATATCGTGCAGGAATTCATCATCCGCGGTTATGCCGTGCTGGTGCCGATGCGGCGCGGTTACGGCATGACCGGCGGCAAATGGGCGGAAAGTTATGGCCGCTGTATCGCGCCGGATTATTTCGCAGCGGGCGAGCAGGCGGCGATGGATGTGATTGCCGCGGTGAACTACGCGGTCCGTCAGCCCTGGGTGGATCGACAGCAGATTGTGCTGGTCGGGCAGTCGGCCGGTGGTTTTGCCGCCATTGCGGCGGCGAGCAAGCGGCCGGCTGGCGTGGTGGCCGTGGCCAATTTTTCAGGCGGTCGCGGCGGTCGGCCCGATTCGCGTCCCGGTGACCCTTGTGATGCGGAGAACATGCGGCGTGCGATCAGCCGTTATGCGCTGACCATTCGCGTGCCGGTGTTATGGCATTACGCCGAGAACGACCGTTATTTCGGCCCCGAGCATGTGAACAACTGGTTTCGTGCCTTTGAGGCTTCAGGCGCAACCGGTACGCTGGTGATGCAGCCGCCTTTCGGACGCGACGGTCACAATCTGTTTGCCTCGCGGGCCGGCCGGTCGATCTGGACCCTGGCTTTTGATGTGTTCATGATGCGCACCGGCTATTCGCTGCCGGTGCTGGCGAACAAAAACTACAACAACTAGCGCAGCAGCTTACTTCGTTTCAGTTTGCGGGCGCAGGTTGCGGATCAGGGTCTGCGCGTTTTCGAGTTCGCTGCGTGCCGCAGCCGGTTTTTCCTGATCGACCAGTTTGGATGCCGCAAAAAGGCTTTCTTCGGCTTTGAGCATGTTCGGCGCGAACTGCGGATCGTTCGGGCGGCCGTCGATGTTCTTCTGGCGGAACTGGCGCCACTGCCGGTAAAGCTCTTCCATATTGACGCGGGTGCCGGCGACATCATTGTTGCCGGCAGCAGACATCGTGGCTGACAGCGCGGTTTCGATGATCACGATATCGCTGCTGAAGTTGCCGCTCATCTGTGCCCGGGCCTGCGGTATCGCGGCGATCATGCCCAGCAACAGCAGTGACGCCAGCATCCAGCGGTGGAGGGTGTTGGATTGGAGAGTGCGGGTCATGTAAG
>CBHTVL010000206.1:0-4889 GCA_966096475.1 uncultured Burkholderiales bacterium | reverse complement strand
TTCGCGATGCGCGCCATCAGGTCATTGCGACCGACCAGCAGGCCGGCCTGCGGGCCGCCGAGCAGCTTGTCACCGCTGAAGGTCACGACATCGGCGCCGTCAGCCAACGCTTCGCCGGGTGTCGGCTCATGGGGCAGGCCGTAGTCTTCCAGATTGATCAGCGTGCCGCTGCCGAGATCGACGATGAAGGGCAGATTGTGTTCATGAGCGAGTTTGGCCAGCTCGCTTTCAGGCACCGTCGCGGTAAAACCCTGCACCACGTAATTGCTGGTGTGGACTTTCATGATCGCCGCGGTGCGCGGGGTGATCGCTTCCGCGAAGTCTTTGAGGTGGGTGCGGTTGGTGGTGCCGACCTCGACCAGTTTCACGCCGGCACGCGACATGATGTCGGGGATGCGGAAGGCACCGCCGATTTCAATCAGCTCGCCGCGCGACACCAGCACTTCGCGTTTCAGCGCCAGCGTATTCAGCGCGAGATAGACGGCGGCGGCATTGTTGTTGACGGCGACAGCCTTTTCGCCGCCGGTGAGTTCCGCGAGCCAGCGTTCGACGTGGCTGTCGCGTTCGCCGCGGGCACCGGTAGCGAGATCGAATTCGAGGTTGACCGGTCGGGTCATTGCTTCCATCACGGCTGCTGCGGCGCTTTTCGGCATCACCGCGCGGCCGAGATTGGTGTGCAGTACCGTGCCGGTCAGATTGAACACCGGTTTCAGCGAGGGGGCGGCGGAACGTTCCAGCGCGACGGCGCAGGACTGCAGAAAGCGGGTTTCATCAAAGGCGCCGGCATCCGGCGCGGCAAGACGTTCGCGCTCGACATCGAGCGCGCGGCGCAGGAAGGCGGTTACGCGCGTACGGCCGTGAGCCGCAATGAGGACCGCGACTGCTTCGCTGCCGAGCAGTCGATCCACCGAAGGCAACGCGCGACGCGCGGCTGCGGCGGGATTCACCATGGCGAGGTTGCCATGAACAGTAGAAACGGAAGTTTCATTGATGCGGATGCGGTCAGGTCAAACGCGGGAGCAGCAGTGTAGCGCAATCGGTGTCAATCATAAAAACGGGACGCTGCGCCGGACTGCGCTTGTGTTTGCAAGCATTTGATTTATTTGTTTTAGTTGGCCGGATTTCGCTGTGCTTGCTGTGCATCAACGGTATTTCAGTCGAGCTTGATGCCCAGCCGTTTGCCGAGCGCACTCCAGCGGGTGACTTCGGTTTTGATGATTCCGGCGAAGGCTTCAGGGGTTCCGGCGACCGGAACATTGCCTTGTGAAACCAGCAACTGCTGAAGCGGTGCGCTGCCGACCACGCCGGCGATTTCGCGCTGCAGCCGGTCGATGACCGGTCGCGGCGTGCGCGCCGGTGCAACATAGCCATACCAGATGGCGGCTTCAAAACCGGGCACGGTTTCGGCGACTGCCGGCAGGTCGGGGAAGGCTTCGAGGCGTTTGCTGCCGCCGTGTGCGATCAGGCGCAGCCGGCCGGCTTTCCAGTGGCCCATGGTGGAAAACATATTGCCGAAGGAAACCTGTATTTCGCCGCCGACCTGGGCAGCGACGTATTGCGCCACGCCTTTGTAGGGCACGTGGGTCATGGTGATGCCGGTCATCGACGCAAACAGTTCCGTGGCCAGATGCGGTGAACTGCCGGGGCCGGAGGAACCGAAATTGAGTTTTCCCGGATTCGCGCGGGCGTAGTCGATGAATTCTTTGGTGCTGAGCGCGGGCACCGAGGGTTGCAGCATCAGTCCGAAGGGACTCGAGGTCACCATGGATATTGCCGCGAAGTCCTTGATCAGGTCATAGGGCAGGCGGGTTGCCAGCGCCGCGTTGACCGCGTGCGTGCTGGTGATCATCAGCAGCGTATAACCGTCTGGTGCGGATTTGGCGGCGACATCGGTGCCGACCACTCCCGAGGCTGCGGCCCGGTTGTCGATCACCATGGGTTTGCCCAGCCGCTCGGAGAGTTTGGGACCGAGAAGCCGGGCGATGACATCGCTGCCGCCGCCGGCGGTGAAAGGCACGATGACCCGGATCGGTTTGTCCGGATAGGATTCGGCGCCGGCTGCGGCGCTGACAATGAACAGGCAGGCTGCAGCAGCGCGGCATATCAGTTGCCCGCACTTCAAATCGTCGGATCGCTTCATGGCTCCTCCTTTCCGCACTGGTGGCGGAATTACAGTTTCAGCAGTCGTGCGGCGTTGAGACCGACGATCAGTTGGCGCTCGTTTTCAGGTACGGCAATGAGACCTTCCACCACGTCCACTGGACGGGCGTAACTCATGTCGGCAGGACAGTCGCTGCCCATCATCACGCGATCAGCGCCGACCTGTTCGATCAGGTTGGTGAGAATGCCTTGGTCGTGGGTAATGGTGTCGTAATGGAAGCGGCGCAGATAAGCCGACGGCGCCTGTTTCAGGTGCGCGAGTTCCTTGCGCACTGTTGCGCCGTGATCCCAGCGGCCGATCAGCGCGGGCAAGGTTCCTCCGGCATGGGGCAGCACGACATCCAGTCGCGGGAAGCGGTCGAGCACGCCGCCGAAAATCAGCGAGGCGGCGGCGATCGCAGTGTCCGTCGGATTGCCGATCAGATTGCGCAGGTGGTATTTGCGCATGCGATCGGCGCCAACCGGATTGACCGGATGGAGAAAAACCGGAAGGCCCAGTTCCTCGCAGCAGGCGAAGACCGGCCAGAAATCCGGTTCATCCAGATTGCGGCCCATGATGTGCGTGGCCATGTAAATGCCGCGGATGCCCGGCAGTGTTGCCGCGCGCCGCGCCTCAGAGACAGCGAGTTCCGGGGCTTGCATCGGCAGCGTGGCAAGGCCCAGCAGACGGTCCGGATGCAGCAGATGCGCTTCGGCGAGGCCGTCGTTGTAGCTTTGTGCGAGTTTGAGTCCGAAATCCGCGGGCGCCCAGTACACCATCGGCTGGGTCAGGGACAGCACATGCACATCGACGCGCGCTTCGTCCATCATCCTGATGCGTGCACCCAGATCGATATAGCTGTCCTGAAAGGTCGCCTTGTACTGCGGTACGCCGAAAGTGACCTGGCCCTTGGGATTGCGGCCGATTTCAGCGCCGATTCCCGGGCCTTCTTTTTCCAGCAGTCGCACCCACTGCTCGGGGTACCAGTGGGCGTGAATGTCTATTTTTGATGACATGAAGGGACTGTTTTCCGGCGCAATGAAAAGCTGCGGGTGAATGGAGGGTTGAATACCGGTATCAAAAGCGATGCCACAGTTTAGCGTAAGCCTCCGGCTGCATGTTATTCTGGCCGCAGAGTCCGCGGGACGGACGCATCAAAAACCGAATCCGGAGAAGCACTATGAAAATGCGCGCGATGATGATGGCTTTGCTGCTGTGCGCGGGTGTGGCGCAGGCGGCGGAAACCGCCTACCCGACACGGCCGATCCGTTTCATCTGTCCTTATGCGCCGGGCGGAGCGGCCGACATCTTCACGCGTACCATCGGCCAGAAACTGACGGATGCGCTGGGCCAGTCGGTCGTGGTCGATAACCGTGCCGGTGCCAACGGCGGCATCGGTACCGAAATCGTTGCACGTGCGCCGGCTGACGGTTACACGCTGCTGATGGGCAATGCCGGTCCGATGACGGTCAATCCGAATCTGTATCTGAAGCTGGGTTACGACACGGTCAAGGATTTTGCGCCGATTACCCAAGGCACCTCGTATATGTATGTGCTGGTGGTGCCGCCCGCGGCGCCGGTGAAATCGCTGCCGGATTTCATCAAGCTGCTGCAATCCAAACCGGGGCAGATGACTTATGGCTCCACGGGTATTGGTGGCGGCAACCATCTGTCGGGTGAGTTATTCGGCCTGATGACCAACACCAAATCGATTCATGTGCCGTACACCGGAAGTTCGCTGGCGCTGGCGGCGCTGCTCGGCGGGCAGATCAGTTATATGTTCGATACGGTGATCACTGCGGTGCCGCAGATCCGCAGCGGCAAGCTGCGCGCGATCGGCGTCACCGGCGGCAAGCGGGCTTCGTCGCTGCCGGATGTGCCGACTTTGAATGAGCTCGGACTTAAAGGCTTTCAGCTGACGCAGTGGCAGGCGGTTGTTGCTCCGGCGGGAACGCCGCGCCCGATCATTGAACGGCTGAACCGCGAAGTGGTGAAGGCGCTGAAAATGCCGGATGTCATCGACCGTCTGGCGACGCAGGGCGGCAATGATCTCGTCGGCAATACGCCGGAAGAGTTTGCGCAGGTGATCAAGGATGACCTGGCGCTGTACGCGAAGATCATCAAGGCGGCGGGCATCAAGCCGCAGTAAAAGAGCGCGCACCATCAAGCAAAACGCCGGCATCGATGATGCCGGCGTTTTGTTTTTAACTATTTGATTTAAATGACTATTCCCATAGCCTTTCGGGCAGCGGCAAACCCGCAAGCTGCTCCGGCGTCAAGGGCTGATCGGGCGTGATGCCGATGCCTTCGAGCACGGCGGCGAGCTGGCGTGCATGCTGCGCACTGTGCCAGGTTGAACGCTCGTAGAGCATGTAGACCGGCTGCATGCCGAAGAAAGTCTTGATCTTCTGCTGGCAGCTTTTGTCTTCGAGTTTGTTCCACCAGTTTTCCAGCCGCGCGATGATGCCGTCGCCGTAACGCGCGATTTCCTCACCGGTCATGAAGGTGCCGTCCTGTGGCGGAATATTGGCGAGTTGCACGGCGTATTCGACACCGCCTTCCACCGATTCCAGATAGGCCTCGCCGATGCGGAAGATGTGATGGCACATCAGGCGGATCGAACGGTCGCGGTTGGGGATGACGCGTTCCAGCAGTTTGGCGTCCGGCAACTGGCGCATCAGGCGCTGTGCGGCGCGCAGTACCATGATCCAGCGTTTGATCAGCTCTTCCGGCGGCAGCGGTTTGTGAC
>CBHTVL010000205.1:0-4900 GCA_966096475.1 uncultured Burkholderiales bacterium | reverse complement strand
CCTGTTTCGGCGAACCTTCGCTGTACACCGATCAACCCCACCAGGTGACCGCGCAGGCGATCATCGACACCCAGCTGCTGCATGTTTCCCGGAACGAACTGCTCAAGGTGTTGCGCGAAACGCCGGAACTGGCGATGCGGGTGATCAAGGATCTCGCATCAAGAATTTACCGGCGAACCCACGACCTGAAGAGCTATATGCTGATGTCGGGGACCCAGCGCGTCATCTGCTATCTGCTGCACGAGGTGCCCTTCGAGGCGAAGGACACGGCAGAGCTCGCAGTCACCCTGCCGGTGCGCAAGGGGCTTATCGCGTCAAGGCTCAACCTGACGCAGGAGCACTTCTCGCGCATCCTGCATGAACTCGCTGCCGCCACCCTGATCCGGGTGGAGGGGCAGCGGGTATACATCCGCGATGTCGGGCAGTTGCGGCTGATGGCGGCGGGTTAAGCCGCCTTCGGGGGTGCTGCGCGTCCTGCGAAGGCTGCCGTGCCCCCGGATCAGTGGATGATTGAAGCCGGTTTGTCGGGCTGACGCGGTCCCCGGTGGCCCTTATGCCAGCGGTTTTCAAACATCACATACAGCGTCGGCAGCACGATCAGCGTCAGGATCGTCGCTGAAATCAGGCCGCCGATGACCACCACCGCCAGCGGTTTCTGGGTCTCGGAGCCGATGTCGTGGGACAGCGCCATCGGCATCAGCCCCATCATCGCCAGCAGGCCGGTCATCAGCACGGTGCGCAGGCGGACCAGCGAGCCGACAATGACCGCTTCTTCAGGCGGGGCGCCGGCATTCTTCAACTGGTTGAAGTAGGACACCATCACCACACCGTTGAGCACCGCCTGACCGAACAGGGCGATGAAGCCGATCGCCGCCGAAACGGACAGCGGTATGCCGGTCAGCAGCAGCGCGAGAATGCCGCCGATCATCGCGAAAGGAATATTGAGGATGATCAGCAGGGCGCTGCGGAACGAGCCGAAAGCGTCAAACAGCAGCAGGAAAATGAACAGGATCGAGATCGGCACGATGACCGAGAGGCGTTTCATCGCGCGTTCCTGGTTCTCGAATTCGCCCGACCAGGACATCGTGTAGCCGGGCTGCAGTTTCACCGATTTGGCGATGCGCGTTTTCATGTCCGCAACCACGGAACCCATGTCGCGGTTTTCAATGAATACGCCGATCGCCATCACCCGGCCGCCGTTTTCGCGGCTGATGTTCATGCTGCCGCCGATGGTCTTGAAGGTCGCGACCTGGGACAGCGGTATGAACACGCCCGACGAGGTGGTCAGCAGGATGTCGCGCAGCTGCGTCAGCGAGCGCTGGTTCGGCGGCACGCGGACGACGACACCGAATTTGCGCTCGCCTTCCCAGATTGCGGTGGCTTCGCGACCGCCGAGTGCGGTTTCAATCACATCCTGGATGTCGACGATGTTGAGGCCGTAACGCGCCGCCTGCGCGCGGTCGATTTCCACCAGTTCCTGCGGCAGTTCGCCCTGGCGGTCGATCATTGCGCGGGCTACGCCCGGAACATCCGAAATCGCGGCAAGGACTTCACCGGCAGTACCGCGCAACACGGCCAGGTCATCGCCGAATACCTTGATGACGATCTGTCCGTCAATCTGCGAGATGGATTCGAGGATGTTGTCGCGGATCGGCTGCGAGAAACTCGCCTGTACGCCCGGCAGTTTGTCGAGCGCCGCTTCCATTTCGTGAATGATGTCCTGCTTGGTGACTTTGCGCTTCCATTCCGATTCCGGTTTGATGTCGATCAGGAACTCGGCCATGCTGATCAGCTTGGGATCGGTGCCGTCTTCGGGGCGTCCGGCCTTGTAGACGATGGTGTTGATTTCGGGAATATGCGCGATGGCGGCGCGGATCTTGGCCATTTCCGTGCGCGCTTCGCTGACCGACACGCTGGCATGCAGCGGAATGTTGATCCAGATCGAACCTTCATTGAGCTCCGGCAGGAATTCGGTGCCGAGGCGCGGCACCAGTGCAACGCTGATCGCGAGTGCGACGCAGGCACCGATGACGACCTTGCGGCTGTGCTTCAGTGCCCAGCGCAGTGCCGGTTCATAAACCGATTTGCACTTGTGCACCAGCCAGTTTTCGTGTTCCGGCAGATTCTTGCGCAGCAGCAGCCAGCACAGCAGCGGCACCAGCGTCAGTGAAATGATCAGCGAGACGACCAGCGCCGAGGTTACCGAATAAGCCATGGGCGCGAATATGCGGCCTTCGTGGCGCTGCAAGGTGAAAATCGGGATGTGCGCGGCAATGATGATCAGCATCGAGAACAGCGTCGGACGGCCGACTTCGACCACTGCTTCAAGAATCGCATTGAGCCGTTCGCGCGGACGCATCTCGCCCTGCTGTTCCGACAGTTTGCGGAATACGTTTTCCACCACGATCACCGCGCCGTCGACGATGATGCCGAAGTCCATCGCCCCCAATGACAGCAGGTTGGCCGGTACGCCGAGCAGGGTCAGGCCGAGGAAGGTGCCGAGCAGCGACAGCGGAATGATCATCGCGACGATCATCGCCGCGCGCAGGTTGCCGAGGAACAGCAGCAGCACCAGCGTCACCAGCATCGCGCCTTCGACAAGGTTGGTGAATACCGTTTTCAGCGTCTTGCTGAGCAGCCAGGTGCGGTCGTAAAAGGGGACGATTTCCACGCCCTTGGGCAGCACCGAGGCATTGATCTGGGCGACACGGTCCTTGACCGCGGCCAGCACCTCGCCGGGGTTTTCACCCTTGCGCATCAGCACGACGCCGGAAACGATATCGTCCATTTCATCCTGGCCGATAACCCCCTGGCGCGGTACCGAACCCACGGACAGTTCGGCAATGTGACGCACCAGCACCGGCGAGCCGTTACGTTCGGCCACCACGATGTCGAGAATTTCTTCGGCCGATCGCAGCAGGCCGATGCCGCGGATCAGGAACTGCTGCTGGCCCTGTTCGACATAACCGCCACCCGCGTTGGAACTGCCGCGCTCCAGTGCCGAGAACAGTTGCTGCAGGCTGATCTTGTAGTACTTCAGCTTGGCCAGATCGGGATTGACCTCGTACTGCTTGATGAAACCGCCGAAACTGACGATGTCGGCGACGCCGGGCAGCAATTTCAGCTGCCGGCTGACCGTCCAGTCCTGGATCGTGCGCAGTTCCTGGGCGTCGAGATTGGCGCCTTTGACGCGATACCGGTAAATCTCGCCGACCGCTGTTGATAACGGCGCCAGCTGCGGTTGTGCACCCGGTGGAATGGCGGCTTCCCGCAGCCGTTCCAGCACCTGCTGCCGTGCGAAATAGGGATTGGCCTTGTCGTCAAAAGTCAGGATGACGAAGGACAGGCCGAACTGGGTGTGCGAGAACATGCGGATCATGTTCGGCATGCCGGCCAGGGACACTTCGATCGGGTAGGTCACCTGCTTTTCTACTTCCTCGGCCGCGCGTCCGGGGAAGAGGGTAATGACCTGTACCTGGGTGTCGGTGACGTCGGGCAGTGCCTCGACAGGCAATGCCTTGAAAGCCGCGATGCCGGCGCCGATGAACAGGACCGTGCCGAGTACGATGAACAGCGGTTGGTGCAGTGCGAACGAGACAATGCGCTTGATCATGGTGATTACCGGCGGTTACTTCTGTACACGGCGGGGTTGCATGACCTGCTGCAGCATCAGGCCGCCCTCGGTGACGACTTTTTCACCCGCATTCAGTCCCGACAGAATTTCCACGTAATTGTTGCGCACATCACCGGTTTTGACCTCGCGTCGCTGGTAACTGCCGTTGCCTTCGTCGATGAACAGGTAATATTTTTCGTTGAGGAAAAACACCGATTTGGTTGGTACCAGAAGCTCGCGTTCGCCGTCGGCATCGACCTCTGCCGTTACAAACATCTCCGCCTTCAGTTCGTTGGATTTGTTCTCAATGCGGGCGCGGACCTTGAGTGCGCGCGTGCCGGGGTCGAGGAAATCCGAGATGGCTTCGACCTTGGCAGTGAAATTATGCTCGCGGAAAGCGGGGGTATGCACAGTGATTGTTTTGCCGGGGCGCAGGTGCATCAGATTGCGTTCGCTGGCATCGAACTGTGCCCACAGCGTGGCCGGGTCGGTGATGACGAACAGCGGCGGGCTGTTGGCGACCATCTGGTCCGGACGCAATTCCTGTCCGGGGTTGATGGTGCGTTCGACCACGGTTCCGGCAATCGGGCTGGTCAGTGTGTATGACTGGTCAACGCTGTCCTTGGCGGCACCGTACATGGTCAGCCTTTTACGGGCGCGTTCGTATTCTGCGCGGGTGCGGGCGGCATCGGCCTCGGCGGTCTGCAGATCCTTGCGCGGCGCGACGCCGTGCTGCTCCAGTTCCCTCACGCGCTGCAGATTTTTTTCTGCCAGCACAAAGTCGCTCTCGGCGCGCCGTGCATCCGATTGCGCCTGTCCGAATTCCGGTGAGGCGATTACCGCCAGTGCCTGTCCAGCCGCGACTTTCTGGCCGGGCTGGACCAGTATCTTTTCGACGCGTCCGGCAAAAGGCGTGAAGACGCGGACGGTGCGCTCCTCGTTCCAGGTCAGCCTGCCGTTCAGGGTGGCTACCGGAACCGCCTGCATTTCAATCGCCATCGAGCTGATGCTGCTCAGCTGATTGCTCTTTTCCGGGAAGGTGATGCGCTGGTTCTCGACTTTTGGATCGGCCGAGGGCGCCTCCTGCGCGGTCTGGCCGCAGGCGGCCAGAAGGATTGCGGACAGGGCGGTAGCGTAGAGTGTTTTCATGTTGATTCGGGATCAGTCGGAGATAAGGGCTGTGGCGCTGCGTTTTGCCGCAAGGGCTTTGGCGTAATCGGCCTGTGCGGACACGGATTCAATGCGAACGGCGTAGAACTGGCGGCGGGCGTCGAGCAGATCGAGCTG
>CBHTVL010000204.1:0-4921 GCA_966096475.1 uncultured Burkholderiales bacterium | reverse complement strand
TGGCAAGATGGCCGCCACAGTAGCCGGATTCCACGGATTCGACGCCGATCAGGCCGTCGAATACCGCTTCCAGGCACCAGAAACAGCCTCCGCCCAGCGTTGCCACTTCACGCACTGCCGTTTTACCCGTGGTATCGGTCATCCTGCCTGCTCCTGTTGAGGTTGATGCTGCATCAGTCGCCGCAGGCGGCGAAACCTGACAGCGTTCAACCCGCCTTGTGATAACCGGTGACGCGCTCGACTTCGTTGCGCGAGCCGAGGATCACACCGACACGCTGGTGCAATTTGGTCGGTTGCACGTCGAGGATGCGCTGGGTGCCGTTGGTCGCGGCGCCGCCGGCCTGTTCGACAATCATCGCCATCGGATTGGCCTCATACATCAGGCGCAGCCGGCCTTCCTTGTGTTTGGCGTCCTGGGGATACATGAAAATGCCGCCGCGCGACAGGATGCGGTAGACATCGGCGACCATCGAGGCCACCCAGCGCATGTTGTAGTCCTTGCCCAGCGGACCGGTTTTGCCGGCGAGGCATTCGTCGATATAGCGGGTGATCGGCGCGCCCCAGTTGCGGCGGTTCGACATATTGATGGCGAATTCCGCGGTGTCGGCGGGGATCTCGATTTTCGGTTCGGTCAGCACCCAGCTGCCCAGCTCACGGTCCAGCGTGAAGCCGGCGACGCCGTTGCCGACGGTGAGCACAAGGATGGTCGACGGGCCGTAGACGGCAAAACCCGCGGCGACCTGTTTCGATCCCGGCTGCAGAAAAGCCTGCTCGTCGGGGGTGACGCCCTCGGGACAGCGCAGCACCGAGAAGATGGTGCCGATGGAAACATTGACGTCGATATTGGACGAGCCGTCGAGCGGATCCATCAGCAGCAGGTATTCGCCGCGCGGATAACGATTCGGGATCTGGTGGGGATGCTCCATTTCCTCCGAGGCCATTGCGGCGAGGTGGCCGCCCCATTCATTGGCTTCAAGCAGCACTTCATTGGAAATGACGTCGAGCTTTTTCTGCGCTTCACCCTGCACATTGTCGCTGCCGGCGTTGCCGAGGATGCCGGTCAGTGCACCCTTGCTGACGGCATTGCTGATCGATTTGCAGGCGCGCGCGACAACTTCAACGAGCAGCCTCAGTTCTGCGGAAACAACGCCTTTTTCGCGCTGCTGTTCGACTAAATACTGGGTGAGTGTAATGCGACGCATGTTTTCTCCACTAATAGGCAACCGACCGGTGCGCCGGTCGGGCGAGGCCGAATTATCCGATATACTGGTTTTCTACGGGAGACATCCATGATGTACATGATTTTGAAAGCGATTTTCCGGCCGATTTTCTGGCGTTCAGCGCTGACCCTGCTGCTTTGCGCGCCGCTGCTGGCAACGGCACAGACGGCCAATCCGGCTGCTGCGCCTGCCGCAACCGCCATCGCCACCTTCGGCGGCGGCTGTTTCTGGTGCGTCGAGGAAGCTTTCGACAAAGTACCGGGCGTGATTTCGACGACCTCCGGATTCATGGGCGGACAGCTGAAAAATCCGACCTATCCGCAGGTTTCCGCCGGCAACACCGGCCACAACGAAGTGGTGCAGGTGGTTTACGACCCGTCAAAGGTCACTTACGCGCAATTGCTGGATGCGTTCTGGCGCAATATCGATCCGACGCAGGCAAACGGCCAGTTTTGCGATCACGGCTCGCAGTACCGCAGCGAAATTTTTGTTCACGACGATGCGCAGCGCAAAGCGGCGGAAGCCTCGAAGGCCGCGTTGCAGAAGAACAAGCCTTTTGCCGGCGATGTTCGCACGCTGATTACCCGTGCCGGCGAGTTCTACGCGGCCGAGGATTATCACCAGGACTATTACAAGAAAAATCCGCTTCGCTACAACTACTACAAAACCGCGTGCGGACGTCAGGCGCGACTGCAAGAGGTCTGGAAAACCCAGTAATTCCGCAATGCCCCGTCATCTGCTGCTGATCGGCGGCGGTCACAGCCATGTCGAAGTGATCCGCCGCTGGGGTCTGGCCCCGGAACCCGGCGTCAACGTCACGCTGGTCAGTCCCGACCGCCACACACCTTACTCGGGCATGCTGCCGGGTTATATCGCCGGCCATTACGGTTTTGACGATTGTCATATCGATCTCGATGCCGTCTGCGCGCAGGCCGGCGTTATACGGATCAGCGCCAGCGCGGGCCAAATCGATTTCGCTGCCCGCATCGCGCATTGCGGTCACGCACCCGATCAGCCCTTCGACATTCTGTCCATCGATACCGGCTCAACGCCGGCGTTGGCGACGGTGCCCGGTGCGGAGCGTTACGGCATTGCCGTCAAACCGGTCGCGCAATTCCTTGAACATTGGGCACAACTGCGTGAAGCAGCGCAAACAGCGCCGCGGCCGCTGCATGTGGTTGTCGTCGGGGCCGGCGCAGCCGGTGTCGAAGTGATCCTCGCGATGAAACACCGCATCGACGCCGACAAGGGTCGCGCCGTGTTTACGCTGATCGGCGACGGGCCGACCATACTCGGCGCACATCCGCGCGGCGTGCAGCAACGCTTCATGACCATTCTTCAGGATCAGCAGATCACCGTACGCCTGGATACCGCCGTTGAGCGCGCGTCTGCGGGAACGCTGTTTCTGCGCAGCGGTGAAAAACTCGCCTTTGATGAAGTCGTCTGGGTCACCGGCGCCGCGGCGCCGGCATGGCCGCGCGCCAGCGGACTGCAAACCGATGCGGCGGGATTCATTGCTGTCGACAAACATCTGCAGTCGCTGTCGCATCCGGGCGTGTTTGCCTCCGGTGATATCGCCTCGATGATCGATGCCCCGCGGCCGAAGTCCGGTGTGTATGCCGTGCGTCAGGGCCCGCCGCTTGCTGAAAATCTGCGAAAGGCTTTGCGCGGAGAAACGCTGCTGGAATATCGACCGCAAGCGCGCGCATTGGCACTGATCAGCGCGGGGGAGCGTTACGCAGTGGCGTCTTACGGACCGTTCGCGTTAAGCGGCGCGTGGGTGTGGCGCTGGAAAAACCGCATCGACAGCGCATTCATGCGACGCTATCGCAGCCCCGGGTGAGATTCCCCGGAAAATCAATAACTATTTGTTTTTATTGATTATTTTTAGCCAATGGTGACACGCGCGAATTTGCGCTTGCCGACCTGCAGCACGACGCTGGCGCCGCGCGCGAGTTTCACCGATTTGTCGCTTACTTTTTCGCCGTCCATTTTGACGCCGCCCTGCGCCAGCATGCGCAACGCATCCGAGGTGCTTGCCGTCAGTCCCGCCTGCTTGAGTACCGCGGCAATCTGGAGTCCGTCGCCTTCCGCCTGCAGCGTGACTTCCGGCATGTCGGCAGGAATTTCATCGCGGCGGAAACGTGCTTCAAAATCGGCGAGCGCTGCGGTGGCCGCGTCTGCACCATGGAAACGCGCGACGATTTCCTGCGCGAAACCAACCTTGATGTCGCGCGGATTGCGTCCCGCCTTCACCGCATCGCGCCAGCCGCGGACGGTTTCCAGCGGTTCAAAGGACAGCAGTTCGATGTAACGCCACATCAGTTCATCGGACACCGACATCAGCTTGCCGAAAATTTCATTCGGTGCTTCCTGGATGCCGACGTAATTGCCCAGCGACTTCGACATCTTGTTGACGCCGTCGAGGCCTTCGAGCAGCGGCATGGTAAGAATGCACTGCGGCGCCTGGCCGTGATGTTTCTGCAGTTCACGGCCCATCAGCAGATTGAATTTCTGGTCGGTGCCGCCGAGTTCGATATCGGCCTTCAGCGCCACCGAGTCATAACCCTGGACCAGCGGGTACATGAATTCGTGAATGGCGATGGGCTGGTTGCCGCGGTAACGCTTGGAAAAGTCATCGCGTTCGAGCATGCGCGCCACGGTATGGGTGGCCGCCAGCTTGATCATGTCGACCGCGCTCATCCTGTCCATCCAGGTCGAATTGAACACGACCTCGGTGCGTGAACGGTCCAGGATCTTGAACACCTGTTCGGTATAGGTCTGCGCGTTGCGCGCAACTTCTTCGCGGGTCAGCGGCGGGCGGGTGGCGTTTTTGCCGGTCGGGTCACCAATCATGCCGGTGAAGTCGCCGATCAGGAACAGCACGTGATGCCCCAATTCCTGGAACTGGCGCAACTTGTTGATCAATACCGTGTGGCCGATGTGCAAATCCGGCGCCGTCGGGTCGAAGCCGGCTTTGACGCGCAAGGGACGGCCGGTTGCCAGTTTTTCGCGCAATTCCGGTTCGCGCAGCAGCTCGTCGCAGCCGCGGCGGATGATTTCAATCTGGCCGTCGATGGTGGTCATGGATTTCTGGGGCTTTTCCGGGGTTTTTCACAGGCAAAACTGCACAAAACAAGAGCAAAAACGGGTTTTCGGGCCGCGGGGTTTCTGCTAAGCTCCGTGCTGAAAACTTCGCTGCAACCCGGGCCACTGATTCGGCCTAAATCCGCAGCAAATCAAGCTGCAAATCCGATTTAAATCAACAAGGAAGCGCATGCCCCAAGCGCGATTCGCGATTTTAGCGCAAAAGCTCAGCGCCCTGCTTCACGGCAGCGCGTGGCGTCGCGTATTGCTCGCGCTGTTGCTGCCCTTCGTCGGCATCATGGCAGCCTTCGGTATTGCCCCGGACACCATCACCGACACGGTGGAACGCAGCAACGTCGTTGAACAGATCGCCCTGCCCGTGTTGCCCGTATCCGGCGACGCCAACGAGAGCTACTGGCGCGAAGCGCGTATCGAACGCGGCGACACCATTGCCTCCGTCCTGCAGCGCCTGCAGATTGACGACAGCAGCGCCGCCCAGGTCATGCAGCGCACGACCGAAGCCCGCGCCCTCTACCGCCTGATCCCGGGCCGCACCATCCGCGCCCACACCACCGCCGCCGGCCAGCTGCTGGCGCTGCGTTACCTGAACGGCA
>CBHTVL010000203.1:0-4938 GCA_966096475.1 uncultured Burkholderiales bacterium | reverse complement strand
GGACGCATCGTCAATTTCTCATCACATTCCGGCCTGCTCGGCAGCAGCGGACGGGCCGCCTACGCCGCTGCAAAAGGCGGCATCATCGCGATGACCCGGGCGATGGCCATCGACCTGGCGCAATACAACATCACCGTTAACGCCGTGGCGCCGGGTCCGATCGACGTTCCGCGCAACCGCAGCCAGCACTCGGAAGAACGCCGCGAAGCCTGGCAGCGTGCGGTGCCGCTGGGCCGTTACGGCGATCCCGATGAAGTTGCTGCCGTGGCGGTATTCCTCGCATCGGATGACGCGAGTTACGTCAACGGACAGACCATTTCGGTGGACGGCGGATTCACCGCCGCCGGACTGCGCGTGCGGAATCTCTGAAAATCGCCTGCACGGCGATCTGCATTCAAAAAAAACGGCCCCGAAAGGGGCCGTTTTGCTTCTGGCGGAGAGGGTGGGATTCGAACCCACGGTACCCTTGCGGGTACTCCGGTTTTCGAGACCGGTACATTCAACCACTCTGCCACCTCTCCAGAAACCGGATGGCGTTACAACCGTGCCAAGGGGCGGGATTCTACCAGCGTCAGCGCCCTAACGCACGGGCTCCAGCGCCTTCAGACCGCCCATATAGGGCTGCAGGGCGGCGGGGATATCCACCCCGCCGTCGGCCCGCTGGTAGTTCTCCAGCACCGCGACCAGCGTGCGGCCGACGGCAAGGCCCGAACCGTTAAGGGTATGCACCAGTTCCGGCTTGTTCTTGTCGTTACGGAAACGCGCCTGCATGCGACGCGCCTGGAAACTCTCGAAGTTGCTGCAGGACGAAATCTCGCGGTAGGCGCTCTGACCCGGCAGCCAGACTTCGATATCGTAGGTTTTGGCAGAGGAGAAACCCATGTCACCGGTGCACAGGCTCATGACCCGATAGGGAAGCTCCAGTTTTTTCAGGATGGTTTCCGCGTGGCCGGTGAGTTCTTCCAGACCGGCATAGGACTGATCGGGATGGATGATCTGCACGAGCTCAACCTTGTCGAACTGGTGCTGGCGGATCATGCCGCGGGTGTCTTTGCCGTAGGAACCGGCCTCGCGGCGGAAGCACGGCGTATGACAGACAAACTTCAACGGCAGCTGGGCCAAATTGAGAATTTCGCCGCGCACGATATTGGTCACCGGTACTTCCGCAGTCGGAATCAGGTAGAGCCCGTCAGCCGTCACTGCAAACTGGTCATCCTCGAATTTCGGAAACTGACCGGTGCCGCGCATCGAATCGGCATTGACCAGATAAGGCGCATATACTTCGGTGTAACCATGTTCCTCGGTGTGAACATTGAGCATGAACTGCGCCAGCGCCCGGTGCAGACGCGACAGGCCGCCCTTCATGATCACAAAACGGGCGCGCGCAATCTTAGTCGCCGTTTCAAAATCGAAAAGGCCAAGACCTTCGCCGATATCGACATGGTCCTTGGCTTCAAAGTCGAGCTTGCGCGGCTCACCGACGCGCCGCACTTCAACGTTGGCATCGGCATCACGACCGGCCGGCACGCTGGCATGCGGCACATTGGGCACCTGCATCAGGAAATCGCTGAGCTTCTGCTGCACGGCCTCCAGCCCCTGCTCCAGCGACTTCAACTGCTCCGCCTGGGCGTTGACTTCAGCCATCAGCGCCGAGGCATCTTCCTTTTTGGCCTTGAGTTGGCCGATCTGCTTGGACAGCGCGTTGCGGCGCGCCTGCAGATCCTGGGTTTCGGTCTGGATCGCTTTGCGTTCGTTCTCGAGCGCAGTGAACTGCGCCACATCGAGCACATAACCGCGATCCGACAGGCGTGTGGCAATCGCCGCCGTATCCGCCCTCAGTATTTGTATGTCGAGCATGTCTGCCTCAATCCGCTCCCGTTGTCGCCGTTTTTAAAACCAGCGTAAAGCTTAGCGGGAACCGGGATTGGTCCAATTTGTGAAAAGAGCCGACATTATCGTTTAGATCGCCCTGCTCAGCCAATCCTTGACAGCCCGGCGACCGCCCTCCTACAGTCGCCGCTCCTCAAACGGCGACTCACCATGTCCAATATACGCACCCCTAACATCCCCGGCTTTATTCCACATACCCGTGCGCCGCAGACGCGTTTCCCGCAAGGCGCGACCGATTGCCACGCCCATGTTTTCGGACCTCAGGACCGTTTTCCGTATCTGCCCGGCGCGGCCTATATTCCCCCGGACGCCGTCACCACCGACTACGTGGCGATGCTCAAGAACAACGGTTGCGACCGTGGCGTGCTGGTGCAGCCAAGCGTTTACGGCACCGATAACAGCTGTATGGTCGATGCTCTTCGCTCGGGCCTCCATGCGCTGCGCGGTATTGCCGTGGTGGAAGCCAATGTGACTGACCGTGAACTGGAAGATCTGCATTCGGCCGGTGTGCGCGGTGTGCGTATCAATCTCGCCTCCGAAACGGAAGGCCTGACGCTGGCCGACGGTGAACGGCTCGCGCCACGACTGAAAGCGCTGGGATGGCATCTGCAGTTCTACCTGGATCTGCCGAAAATGCCGGAAGCGGAATCAAGGCTCGCCAGGTTGCCGATCGATATCGTCATTGATCACTTCGCACGCTGCCCGGCCGCGGACGGCATTGATGCGCCGGCGTTCCAGGCACTGCGCCGCCTGGTTCAGCGCGACAACTGCTGGGCCAAAATCATGGGGCCGTATTTCGTGTCGAAGAATGCACCGTTGTTTGCGGATGTCACACCGATGGCCCGCGCACTGGTGGCAGCAGCACCGGATCGCATCGTCTGGGGCACCGACTGGCCGCATCCGGGCGGGCGTGCATTGATGCCGGAAGATCACTTGCTGGCAGATTTGCTGGCGCAGTGGGTGCCGGACGAAACGCAGCGGCGCAAGGTGCTGGTCGAGAATCCCGCAAAACTCTACGGATTCTAGAAATTATTTAAAAACAATAACTTAGAATCTATTTTTTGGCGTCGCGATCGAGCTGGCGGAGATGCGCCAGCTTGTCGGCAATTTTGGCTTCCAGACCGCGATCGGTCGGCTCGTAAAGCCCTGGCGCCGGCATGCCGTCCGGCAGATAACTTTCACCTGCCGCATAGGCGCCCGGCTCGTCATGGGCATAACGGTACTCGCGCCCGTAACCGAGATTCTTCATCAGCTTCGTCGGCGCATTGCGCAAGTGTTCCGGTACCGGACGCGACTGGTCATTACGTACCACTTCACGCGCACGGTTGTATGCGACATAGGCTGCGTTGCTTTTCGGCGCAACGGCCAGATACAGCGCAGCCTGGGCCAGCGCGAGTTCGCCTTCGGGCGTGCCGAGACGCTCATAGGTTTCACAGGCATCCAGCGCCACGCGCAGTGCGCGCGGATCGGCAAGACCGATGTCTTCCACCGCCATGCGAATCAAACGCCGCCCCATGTACAGCGGATCAGCGCCGCCATCGAGCATGCGCATCAGCCAGTACAACGCGGCATCCGGCGATGAACCGCGCACCGATTTATGCAGGGCCGAGATCTGGTCGTAAAACGCGTCGCCGCCTTTGTCGAAGCGGCGCAGGCTTTGCGTCAGGGTCTGCTTGACGAATTCGTCATCGACTTCAGTTCGTTTGGTTTGCTCAGCAGCCGTGGACACCTGCTCCACCAGATTCAGCAAGCGGCGCGCATCACCATCGGCATAAGCCACCAGACTGTCGCGCGCCGCATCCGATAAACTGAATAAAAACAAAGACTTGGATGCGCCTCGCACCACTAGCTCAGCGAGGTCTGCAGATGTCAGCGGTTGCAGCACATAAACGGCTGCACGCGACAGCAAGGCGCCGTTCACTTCAAACGAGGGGTTCTCGGTGGTGGCGCCGATGAAGGTGATCAGCCCCTGCTCCACAAACGGCAGGAAGGCGTCCTGCTGTGATTTATTGAAGCGGTGCACCTCATCGACAAACAAAATCGTCCGGCGACCGGACTGCTGCAGCACGGCTTCGGCACGCGCAACGGCTTCGCGGATTTCCTTCACACCGGAAAGCACCGCGGAGATGGCGATGAATTCCGCTTCGAAGGCCTGAGCCATCAGGCGCGCCAGCGTGGTCTTGCCGACGCCCGGCGGCCCCCACAGGATCATGGAGTGCGGCTTGCCGGCTTCGAAGGCCAGCCTCAGCGGCTTGCCGGCGCCCAGCAGATGCTGCTGACCGACCACCTCATCCAGCGTGCGCGGCCGCAGCCGTTCCGCCAGCGGCGCTTCCGGTTCACGTTTTGCGAACAGATCGCTCACTCGGAAATCACGTCCGCGCCCTTGGGCGGCGTGAAACGGAATACATCGGCAGCGATGCGCGGATTGCGCTCCACGTCAGCGAAAGTAATCACCGTGACCTGACCGAACTGATCACGCAGTTCCATCGCCTCAAGACCCGATTTGCCGAAGCCCATGCGCACACGCTCGAATACGGTGTCGCGGTTTTTGGGAATCGCTTCCAGCCAGTCGAGCCCCTTGTCCATCCCGAGATTGGTCAGCTTGTAGTCGCGTTCCAGATCGTTGCTGCCGGACAGCAATGCAGCAGGACTCGCACCGAGGGCGCCATCGAGTTTGCGCACGGTGACCTGGTTGAGATCCTTGTCATAGATCCACAGCCGGGTGCCATCGCCGACAATAACCTGCTCATAGGGCTTGGTGTAATCCCAGCGGAATTTTCCGGGACGGGAAAACTGCATGACGCCCTGGGCCTGCTGCAACTGCTTGAGATTCTTGTCGAGCACCATCTGCGCGAAACGCGCCTTGACCGTCTGCGTCTGATTCAGGAAAACCTTCAGCGCATCGGTCGCCGCCGCGGAAACCGACAGCGGCATCAGGCATAACAGGATGAACAGCAGTCGCATTACTGGCTCCGGCGCACGCGTTCAATGTTGACGATCCGGCCCGAGCGCAGCGTGATGGTGGTCAGATGGGGATTGGCTGTGGTC
>CBHTVL010000202.1:0-4974 GCA_966096475.1 uncultured Burkholderiales bacterium | reverse complement strand
AGATTCAAAGATCATCTTACCCGCGACTGCTGCACGGCACAATGAGCAAAACCTACAACATCAGCGAGCTCGCCCGGGAATTCGGCGTCACCACCCGGACCCTGCGTCACTACGAAGATCAGGGACTGGTCACGCCCACGCGCGAGGGCATCAACCGCATCTACAGCCACCGCGACCGCGTCCGCCTCAAACTGGCCCTGCGCGGCAAACGCCTGGGTTTTTCCCTCAGTGAATTGCGCGAGCTGTTCCAATTGTACGACCTCGCCAACGACGAACGCCGCCAGCTGGAAGAGTTCGCCGTCAAACTGGAACGCCGTCGCGCGCAACTCGAACAACAGCGCGAAGACGTTGAAGTCATGCTCAATGAAATCAACTTTTTCTCGACCCAATGCCAGCGACTGCTGGCCGATGGCGATACGCCCAAAACACCGCGGACCTAGCGTCGCAGCAATATTTACGTTTACGTCAAAGATATTAAAAATATTCAATAAAAACAATTAGTTACACAATCATTACGTTCGCGACAACAATACCGCTGCCGCGATCTGGAGAATTCCATGACCCGCCCCCTGGATTTCTATTTCGACTTTTCCTCGCCTTACGGTTATTTCGCTGCCGCCCAGATTGAGGCGCTGGCAGCAAAACATGGCCGAACCACCGTCTGGCGGCCCATCCTGCTGGGCGCGGTATTCAAGATCACCGGCCAGCAACCGCTGACCACCATCCCCCTCAAAGGCAGTTACGCCACGCACGATCTCAAACGCTCGGCGCGCTGGTTCGATCTGCCGTTCCGGATGCCGTCGAAATTTCCGGTTGCCACACCGGCACCTTGCCGCGCCTACTACTGGCTGCATGACCGCGATCCGGCCGCCGCCAAAGTTCTGGCGCTGGCGCTGTATCGCGCCTATTTCGTCGAAGACCGCGACATCTCCAATCCGGAAATTACCGTCAATGTCGCGGCCAAACTGGGGCATGACAAGGAGGCTGTGGCGCAGGCCCTCAACGATCCGGCGGTCAAGGAGCGGCTGAAAACAGAAGTCGATGCTGCAGTTGAACGCGGCGTCTTCGGTTCACCTTATTTCGTCATCGACGGTGAACCGTTCTGGGGTTCGGACCGTCTGCCGCAAATCGAGCGCTGGCTGGCTCAGGGTCCCTGGTAGCCGGACTGTTACCGGAAAACCGGCAACGATCGCGCGCAAGGTCTCGCGCACTTCATCACACGTGACTTGATCACAACAGGCTGGTACCAGCCTCCATCCACACCTTGGAAACCGCGGCGCCCGTGATGACGCCGATGCGTATAATCAACCGTAACCGGCATGGCCGCGGCTCACACAGCGGCGCGCTGCGCCCCCAGCAGACCGCCCGGCCACCCCAGATCACGATTGAGGACAGATCATGAGCAAATCCAAAGCCAGCGCACGCGTGCTGACCCGGGTCGATGACTACGGCAATGTCACTGTTACCCTCAATCGCCCGGAAGTGCATAACGCCTTCGACCCGGAAATGGTGGCTGCGCTGACGGATGTGCTGGAAGCGATCGCACAGGATGATTCGATCCGCGCCGTGGTGATTGCCGGCGCAGGCAAAAGCTTCTGTGCCGGCGCCGACATCGCGCACATGCGCAAAAGCGCAACATTCACCAAGGCGCAGAACTACCGAAATGCCACCGAATCGGCTCGCCTGTTTCACGCGCTGTATACGCTGAACAAGCCCACGGTCGCCGCAGTACACGGCGCTGTGCGCGGCGGCGGTTGCGGCATCATCGCCGCCTGTGACATCGCCATTGCCGCGCACACCGCAACCTTCCGTCTGTCCGAAGTCAAAATCGGCATCATCCCGGCGATGATCAGTCCCTACGTCATCAGCGCGATGGGTGAACGCCAGGCGCGGCGCTATATGCTGTCGGGTGAAGAGTTCGATGCCGCGGAAGCCTGGCGCACCGGCCTCGTGCACGACATCGTTGAAGAAGCGGGACTGGCCACCCGCGTCGGCGAAATGCTCGGCCAGCTCTATACGAGCGGACCGCGCGCCGTGCAAACCATCAAGCAGCTGATCCCGCAAAGCGCCCACAGCCCCATCGGCGCCGGCATCGTTGCCGAAACCTCGAAAATCATCGCCGATCTGCGGGCCACGCCCGAAGCCCAGGAAGGGCTGAGCGCATTTCTGGAAAAACGCAAACCGTCGTGGACGGAAGCGCCGAAGGCCGGGAAAAAGACCGCCGGCAAACGCAAAAAACGCTGAGCCCGGGCACGTACCCGACTGGACGGAGATCTTCCGATGACATTGCCGAAAACCGTACGCATTCTGGAAGTCGGCCCGCGTGACGGGCTGCAGAATGAATCCACGCCGGTGCCCGCCGCAGTGAAGATCGAATTGATTCACCGGCTGCAGAACGCCGGACTCAAGATGATCGAAGCAACGGCCTTCGTGTCGCCGAAATGGGTGCCGCAAATGGCGGACAACGCCGAAGTCATGGCGGGAATCCGCCGCAAGCCCGGCGTGAACTATCCCGTGCTGGTGCCCAATATGAAAGGCCTTGAGGGCGCCATTGCCGCCGGTGCCGAAGAGGTCGTTGTATTCGGTGCCGCCAGCGAAAAGTTTTCGCAACGCAATACCAATTGCAGCATCGACGAAGGCCTGGCGCGCTTTGAAGCTGTTGCTCAAGCCGCCATCGCCCGCGGCCTGCGGGTACGCGGCGACATTTCGGTTTGCCTCGGCTGCCCGTATGAAGGCGAAGTTGATCCTGCCGCCGTTGTCCATGTCGCACAGGCCCTGGACGCGATGGGCTGTTATGAAATCACCATCTGCGACACCATCGGCACCGGCACTGCCGGCAAAACCCGCCGCGTCATCGAAGCCGTCGCCAGACACATTCCGGTGGAACGGCTGGCGGGCCACTTTCACGACACCTACAGCCAGGCGCTGACCAATATGTACGCGGCGCTTGAATGCGGCGTGGCCACTTTCGACAGTTCGGTGTCGGGACTCGGCGGCTGCCCCTATGCCAAAGGCGCCACCGGCAATGTCGCCACCGAAGACGTGCTGTATCTGCTGGACGGACTCGGCATCGAAACCGGCATCGACATGAACAAGCTGATTGCTGCCGGCGATTACATCTGCGATTTCCTCGGCCGGCCCACGCTGTCACGGGTCGCCCGCGCCATCCGCGCCAAAGCCGCATGAATACAGAAGCGTCCAGCCAGCGGGAAGACTCGCCCTGCGTGCACATCTGCCTGATGGATTACGCGCAGGGTCTGTGCATCGGCTGCCACCGCACGCTCGACGAAATCACCTACTGGTCCACCTACAGTCCTGCCCGCAAGCGCGAAGTGCTCGCCGCGCTGGAAATCCGCCGCGCTGCGGCACCAACAAACCCCTGAACCGGAGTACGCGTCATGCCGTTGCCTGCCCCCGCCCCCCGCACGCTGAAACACACCCGTGCCGTCGAATGCAAAGGTTATGAACGTGAAGACGGACTGTGGGACATCGAGGGCCATCTCGTCGATACCAAGACCTATGTGCATTCACGCCGCGACGGCGGACGCGAACGCCAGCCGGGTGATCCGGTGCACAACATGTGGCTGCGCCTGACCATCGATCTCGATCTGAAAATCCATGAAGTCGAGGCGCACACCGACAGCAGCCCGTACGAACACTGCGGCAGCATCACGGTCAATTTCAAGAAACTGGTCGGACTGACCATCGGACCGGGCTGGCGCAAAGCGATTGCCGAACGGGTCGGCGGCGTGCTCGGCTGCACGCATCTGGTCGAACTGCTGGGACCGCTGGGCACCACGGCCTTCCAGGCCACGGGGCGCGCGCGCGAAGCGCGTATTACCGGAAAACCGGTGAGCAAAAAGCCCTACCAGATCAATTCCTGCCACATCTACAAGGATGATGCGCCGGCAGTTCTTGAACGCTGGCCGGATTTCTACACCGGCAAGCGCTGAACCTTGGCGCGGTGCCCGCTCAGGGCACCAGGGTGTCGATGACGATTTCGATGCCGGCCGACCCGCCGACCTTGACCGGCTGACGGAAACCTTCCAGATCACCGCTTTTCGAACCGGGGCTGCCGGATTTGGAAATCCGGGCACCGACGGTGACTTCGCTGTGCTGCGCCAGCGTCATCTCGGGTGACATCGCCGCTGATTGATCAAGCACGAAGGTCACCGGCAACTGCGCGGCACGGAAACGCCGCACAGCCAATGGAATGCGCGGACCGTTGATCGCGCGGGCAAACACGAACACGGTGTCATCCGGCGACACCTTCGCGGCCAGCTGCGGACTCAAACGAACCGTGCCGCGGATGACCGGCTCCACCGCCGCTGCGGACGGTTTTGCCTTGGCTGCCGGTGCGCTGTTGCCGGCGAGCTGTCGCGCTTCGGCAAGACTCGATGCGATCGCCTGCGCAAATTCGCTTTCCGGCGGCATTTTCTGCATCAGCCGCTCCCAGTGACGGACAGCTGCTGCATATTCATGCATCTCAAACGCTGCAGTGCCGGCCAGTGCCAGCGCCTTGAAATGATCGGGATCCACCGCCAGCGCGCGGGCGATGATGCGACTCGGTTCACCTTTGAGGCTGCGTCCCTGGGCCATGCCCAGTGCATCCGCATAATCCGCGAGCAGTTGCGCATCACCCGGCACCAGCTTGGCGGCGCGGCCGAATGCATCGGCGGCTTCCTTGAAACGCTCCAGCGCCGCATAGGACCGGCCAAGCATGCTCCATCCGGCGGCATCATCGGGTTCCGCTTCCAGCCGTTGCGCCAGCTTGCTCACCATCTGTTCGATCTGCTCCGCTGTTACTGAATGTGCGGCGTCTTCAGCCGCCATGGCTTGCGGATCCAGGGCCTGGGGTGTGCCGATGAGCAGATACAGCGCGACCGCGAGCAGGGGCACTGCGGCAATGACAATGCCGCTGATGACGCGGCTTTCACCGCCCGTCGCCGTTTCTTGTGCGGTGGTTTCCAGCTC
>CBHTVL010000201.1:0-5044 GCA_966096475.1 uncultured Burkholderiales bacterium | reverse complement strand
CGCCTGCCGGCGCCCGTCGGCACCTGCGACACCCACATGCACATTTTTGAGCCGGGTTATACGCAACTGCCCGGCACCAATCTGCCGTCGATCCCCGGCACCACTACTGAATACCGCAAGCTGCGCGCACGGCTCGGCATTACCCGCACCGTGATTGTTCAGCCCGCCGCCTTCGGCAATGACAACCGCTGCACGCTGGAAGCGATGAAGGCGCTGACGGACGATACGCATCAGACCCGCGGCGTTGCCATCGTACAACCCGGCGACAGCGATGACGAAATTGCCCGCCTCACCAAGGCAGGCATCCGCGGCATCCGTTACCACCTGCTGCCTTATGGTGGCGTGAGCTGGGATACGCTGAATGAAATGGCCGCACGCGTCGCCCCGCACGGCTGGCATGTGCAGCTGCAGATGGATGGCCGCGAACTCGCCGGTCGTGAGGCGATGCTCAAGGCCTTGCCCTGCAATATCGTCATCGACCACATCGGCCGGTTCATGCAGCCGGTGACTGCTGACGATCCGGCCTGGAAAGTGATGCGCAACCTCGTCGATAGCGGCCGCTGCTGGATCAAGCTTTCAGCGCCGTATCACGGCTCCAAAACCGGCGCGCCGCGTTACGACGATGCCGGCGCCACGGCGATGGAACTGATCCGCGCCGCACCCGAACGCATGCTCTACGCGACCAACTGGCCGCATCCTTCACTGAAAAATAATTTGCCCGATGATGCCTCGCTGCTCGACCTGGTCGGTGAATGGGCCGGCAGCGAAGCGGTGCGCCATAAAATCCTTGTCGACAATCCCGCGAAGCTCTACGGATTCTGATTAACACCACAAAGACCAGCCATGAACAAAGTATTTGCCTCTGCTGCTGAAGCCATTGCCGATTTGCAGGACGGCGCCACCGTCGCCCTCGGCGGTTTCAGTGTCGGCCACCGTTTTGCCCTTGGCCTGATCACCGCTCTGCGCGACAAAGGCGCCAAGAATTTGTGTCTGGTTTGTAACTCGATGGGCGCGCCCGGTGAACTGCGCGGCCAGGTGTTGGCCGAGAACAAACAGGTGCGCAAGCTGATCGCTGCGTTTTCGGTGCGCCCCGGCATGCCGACCGCCACCGAAGACCAGATCGTCAGCGGCGAAATCGAAGTCGAACTGGTGCCGCAGGGCATTCTTGTTGAACGTTGCCGCGCCGGCGGTGCAGGCATTCCCGCCTTCTACGCCGCCGCGAGCGTCGGCACCGATCTCGCCAAAGGCCGTGAGACCCGCGAATTCAATGGCCGGACCTATGTGCTGGAAACCGCGATCCAGGTCGATTACGCCTTCATCCGTGCGCATCGCGCCGACCGTGCCGGCAATGTGCAGTTCCGTGGCGGCAGCCAGAATCTGAGCCCGGCCTTCGCCAAAGCTGCGCGTATTACCGTGGTTGAAGTCGATGAAATCGTCGAAGTCGGTGAACTGCCGCCGGAGTCGGTGACGCTGCCGGGCATTTTTGTGACACGCGTGTTCAAGAGCGAGCGGCCTTTTGATGCCAAGCAGGTGCCGCAATCCAAGCGCCGTCCGGCCGATACCGCCCGTGAATACCACGGCAAACCCGCACTGACCCGCGCCGGCATTGCCAAACGCGCCGCGGGCCTGCTACGCGAGGGCACTTACGTCAATCTCGGCACCGGCATCCCGACGATGATCTCCAACAACCTCGACGGCCGCGACATCGTGCTGCATGCCGAAAACGGCGTGCTCGGTTACGGCAAGATGGTCACGGGTGATGCCGTCGATCCGGATTATTACAACGCCAGCGGCCAGTACATCGAGCTCAAACCCGGCTCATCGTTCTTTGATTCGGTGACATCCTTCGAGATGGCGCGCGGCGGACGCATCGACACCGTCGTCCTCGGCGCCTATGAAGTCGACCAGTCCGGCAGCGTCGCCAACTGGAGCACCAAAAACGAAAAACTCGGCGGTATCGGCGGTGCGATGGACCTGATCTCCGGCGCCTCCGAGCTGATCATCGTCATGGAACACTGCGACAGCAAAGGCCGCCCCAAGCTCAAGAAACAATGCGGCTTCCCGCTGACCGGGCAGGGCTGTGTGAGTTATGTGGTGACCGACCTCGCGCTGCTGCAATGGCAGGACGGACGGTTTGTGCTGCTCGAAGTCGCGCCGGGCTTTACTGCCGATGAAGTGATCGCGCTGACCGACATGCGCATCGACCGCGCGGCCGATATCGGGTTTATGGCCTGAGCCGGTGATGGACAACACCGTCATCCTGATCAACCGCGAGGGCATGGGCGAAGCGCCTGCCGATCTGCAGAAAACCCTGATCACCACCTATCTCAAGCTGCTGATCGACAACAACCTCAAGCCTTACGCGATCTGTTTCTACGGCGAAGGCGTCAAGCTGACGGTCGAAGGCTCGCCGGTCATTGATGCACTGAAGACGCTGGAAGCCCGCGGCGTCAGCCTCGTGGTGTGCATGACCTGCCTGAAGTACTTCAATCTGGTCGACCAGTTGCGTGCCGGCGTCATCGGCGGCATGGGCGACATCCTGCTGGCGCAGCAACGCGCCGCCAAGGTCATTACCCTGTAACTCTGCCGGTCGCAGGTCCCGTTGTTCGTAATGTGGAGCAGGCCCTTCGCCGGCCTGCCGCTTCGGCTACGATGGGCGTCCCGGGTTGCCCGGCAGCCCGACTGTTCCGGAGGAGCACGACCATGACCACGATAAATTTCTACGACCCCTGCGGGCCGCTGGAAGTGACGCAGGCCTTCGCGCCGCGTCTCGACACCCTCGACGGCAAACGCATCGGTTTTGTCACCAATGAACAATGGCAGGCCTTTCGCACGCTGCCGCTGCTGCGCGACCTGATCAAGGCGGACTTCCCGACCGCGGAAGTGCTGCCGATCGACGCTTATCCGCAGGGCAATGTGCTGATCCCCACCGAAGACACTGCGCGCAAAGTCAAAGAAAGCGGGGTCGACGCCGTTATCGTCGGCAACGCGGCCTGAGGGTCCTGCGCCACTGCCTGCGGCCGTGCTGCCGCGCTGATTGAAACACTGGGGATTCCCACCGTTACCCTGACGCGTTCGGATTTTGTCGGGGTCATGAAAAACGCCGTCTCCGGACTCGGCCTCGCACCCGATGCCGCGATGGTGACTTTTCCGATCGACATGTTCCTGCCGGGCAGCGACCTGTCGGCGATCCCCGCGCGCAAGCGCGAGTTCTACAACGGCCTGTTGAAATGGCAATCCGAATTCAAGGTCGGTGCGCCTGAAGTCGCATCGCTGCTGTCGGTTGAAGGCCGCAGCTATGAAGACGCGCTGCAGAAGGCCAACAACCTGCTGATCACCAACCTCTGGGGCGATGGCCTTCCGGTATGGCCGGCGACTGAAGAGCGGGTCGAATGGATCCTGCGCGGTTCATCACTACCGCGCACGCACCGCCTGGGCAAGTTCCCGCCGCGCGGCGGCATCACCACGGTCGAGACCTGCGCCATCGCATTGGCAATGGCCGGCGGCCGCCCGGAATATCTGCCGGTGCTGATTGCTGCGGTTGAAGCCTGTCTCGAACCCGATGCCTTGTTCGATCAGTTGCAGGCGACCTCCGGCGGTCCTTTTCCGGTGGTCATCGTCAACGGTCCGATTGCCAAAGACATTCGCCTCAATTCCGGATTCGGTTGCCTCGGCCCCGATCCGCAACGGCCTGCGGGGGCTTCCATCGGCCGCGCGCTGCGCCTGATGCAGCAGAACGTCGGCGGCGCCTTGCCCGGCATCGGCACCATGGCGATCTACGGCGCGATGCGTTACACCAATGCCGTGTTTGCCGAAGATGAAGCGAGCCTGCCCGAAGGCTGGGAGTCGCACGGCACGCGCCGTCACGGATTCCCGCGCGGCAGCAACTCGGTGTCGGTGTATTTCGCCAGTGGCGTCACCAACATCCGGCGCCGTGGTGCCAAAAAAGAAACGCCGGAAGAGGACGTTACGCAGGGCTTGTATCGCATGGCCGATTTCATGCGCACCCCCAACTTCGCCGCACTCGCCGGTTGGGAGAAGGGCACGCCCGGCGCGATGATGATTTCACCGGTGGTCGCCGGCATGATGGCCAAACTCGGCTGGACGCCGAAAAAGCTGCAGGAATTCCTCTGGGAACATTCCAAGATCCCGATGGACACCATCAAACGCGCCGGCGGTCTGGCCTGGATTGAAATTGATCCTAGCCCTGCGGCGCGCGAGAGCATCAAGCTCGACCCCTGGCCGATCGCACAAAAGCCGGAGAACCTGATCTTCATCGTCGCCGGCGGTGATCATCCGACGCACAGTCAGTGGCTGCAGGCGCATTCACCGGCGGTGGTCGGCAAACCGATCCGTGTTCCGGAAACCTTTGATCGCCTGCTGGCGGAATCGGATCGCGATCTGGGTTGCGGATCTGACGAGTGCCGCATCTGAGCGGCGGCTGTTGGATCGGTAGCAATAAAAAAGGCACGCTGCGGCGTGCCTTTTTTATGTGCCTCGCGCCGGAATTCCATTAATTATCAAATAAAAACAAATAGTTAGCGGAATCCCCTCGGTTGCTGGCTGCACAGCCTGTGATTTGCTGAAAAGGGCTTATTTGGCCATAATGGCCAAAACAGCCTGAAGGAGGGCACCATGACCGCACTGACTTACCGCAACAGCGCCGGCGAGCTGATCGATGTTCCGGCCATCGCCGCGACCCGATTCAAGAATGAACTTGCGCGCGTGCTCGAACAGGTCATGCGCGGCGGCGCGGTCGCCATTACCCGCCACGACGCGCCCAAGGCCGTGCTGCTGGATTACGAGGAATTCCTCGCGCTGACCCGTGACCGCACGCCGGCGCTCAATGACCTTGCCGCCGAATACGACACGCTGCTAGAGCGCATGCAGACGCCGGCATCACGCAAGGCCATGGCCAAGGCTTTCAACGCAAGCCCCGATGAGCTGGGCCGTGCCGCAGTGAAGGCCGCGCGTAAACGGCGCTGAGTCTGCAGGCCTCGCCGCACCATGAGCGCCGCTCGCAATCCGCGCATTTACGTCCTCG
>CBHTVL010000200.1:0-5053 GCA_966096475.1 uncultured Burkholderiales bacterium | reverse complement strand
GCGCGGGTGCTGACCGGCATGGGCTTCACGCTGGTGGCGACGCAGGGCACGGCCAAGGCGCTGGAGGCTGGCGGTCTGGCAGTTACCCGCGTCAACAAGGTTGCCGAGGGCCGGCCGCACATCGTCGACATGATCAAGAACGGCGAAATCGTGTTCATCATCAATACGGTCGAAGAGAAACGTTCTGCCATTCGCGACTCGTATTCGATCCGACGCTCGGCGCTGCAGCAGCGGGTTACACTGTATACGACGCGGGCCGGCGCCCGCGCAGCTGCCAACGGCATGGCGCAGGCGCGGGAACTGCAGGTCTACGCGTTGCAGAATCTGCACAAGCGGCTACCGGCCTGAAGTCTGCCAGAAACAACCGGGGTAATCCCATGAACACAAAAACTCCATTGACGATCCGCGGCGCGGAAATGCTGCGCGCGGAACTGCATGAACTCAAATCGGTGCAGCGGCCGGCCATCATCGCGGCGATTGCCGAGGCGCGTTCGCATGGCGACCTGTCCGAAAACGCCGAATATTCGGCGGCTAAGGAGCGGCAGAGTTTCATCGAAGGCCGCATTGCCGAGGTGGAGTCGAAAATCTCCAATGCCCAGATCATCGATCCGGCCACCATCGATACCGACGGCCGCTGCGTGTTCGGTGCCACGGTCGAGCTGGAGGACATTACCTCCGGCGGCAAGGTGACCTACCAGATTGTCGGCGATGACGAGGCCGACATCAAGGAAGGCAAGATCTCGATCAGTTCGCCGATTGCCCGCGCGCTGATCGGCAAATACGAAGGCGATGTCGCCGAGGTGCAGGCTCCGGGTGGCGTGCGCGAATACGAAATCGTCGAAATCCGCTACGTGTGATGGGGCGTTTTGCCGAAGCGCTGCAGTCGATTGCGGCGACACTGTGGGTCGGTGCGATGTGGGGCATCGGTTACATCGTGGCCCCGGTGCTGTTTTCGCGACTCGGTGACCGCGCGCTGGCGGGGTTGATCGCCGGCAAACTGTTTTCGCTGATCGCCTGGGTCGGTATTGCCTGCGCGATTTACCTGCTGCTGTTCCGTATGGTGCGTTACGGCGGCGGCGTCTTCAAACAGGGCGTATTCTGGATTGTGCTGCTGATGCTGGCGCTGGTCTGCACCGGCGAGTTCGGCATACAGCCGGTCATGGCGGCGCTGAAGGAAGAAGCGCTGCCCAAGCAGGTCATGGAATCCGTGCTGCGCGACCGGTTTGCGGCATGGCACGGCGTTTCAAGCGTGCTCTACATCATCCAGAGCCTGCTTGGCGCGGCGCTGGTCGTGCTGCTGGGCCGGTCGAAGTAGGTTTTCCGCGGATGTTGCCCGCGGCTTATTCCATCTGGAAGCTGCGCTTGGTGCGCCTCGGGCCTTTGTCGGCGCGTGAGCGCCCCGATTTTTTGCCGGCGCTGCGTTGGGCGGGCGCTTCCGGGCGCGGCCGTTAGTCCTCCATACTTGGTGCGAGATGCTGAACCAGGGCTGCGTCGAGTTTTGGGCTTATGTCTTCGACCATGGCGGCACGCGCGATGCGGTCATCGCCAAATACGCGGATCTTGATCAACTCGTGACTTTTCAGGCTGACATCGATTTCATGCAAAACCGACGGCGTCAGGCCGGCGTCGCTGATCATCACGACGGGATTGAGGGCATGGGCCCGCGCCTTGAGTTCGCGGCGCTGTGCGGCATTAAGGGTAATCATGGCCGGAGTTTAACAGGTCGGGCTGCATGCGCGGCCCGCACCCCGGTGTTCTGAACATGGCGAAAAACAAAACCAGCAAGGAGCATGTCACCGATCCGTATGTGCGCAAGGCGCAGGCGGAGGGCATGCGTTCGCGCGCTGCCTACAAGTTGCAACAGCTTGCGGAGCGCGATCATCTGCTCAAGCCGGGCATGGTGGTTGTCGATCTGGGTTGCGCGCCCGGCGGCTGGGCGCAGGTGGCGGGGCGTGTGGTGGGGGCTGAGGGGTGTGTAGTCGGCGTTGATCTGCTGGAAATGCTGCCGGTGCCGGGGGTGCGATTCGTGCAGGGCGACTTTGGCGATGATGCGGTGCTGGCAGAAGTCGAAAAATATCTGGAAGGCCGGCCCGTGGACCTTGTGCTTTCCGATATGGCGCCCAATATGAGCGGTGTGGCCGGCGTGGATCAGGCGCGCAGCATTGGCCTGGCGGAACTGGCACTGGATTTTGCGGTCAACCATTTGAAACCACAGGGTAATTTTCTGGTCAAAGTGTTCCAGGGATCGGGGTTTGAAGAACTGGTGGCGGAAATCCGCCGCCGCTTTGTCCAGGTCATGATCCGCAAGCCGGAAGCCTCACGCAGCCGTTCCAACGAGGTTTATCTGGTGGGCAAGGGGCTCAAGGCAGGGCGATAGCAGCAACAATTGTGTGCCCTGCTGCGGTGCACTGTAAAAGCGTCTAGAATTGAAGAGCTTAGGGCGTGCGCCGGTCCAAAACAGGGCGCAAAAACGAGGCGCAAAATGATGCGCCACAAGGAGCGGCTTTGAACAATCTGATGAAGAATATGGCGATCTGGCTGGTGATCGCGCTGGTGTTGATGACGGTGTTCAATCAGTTCAACACGCGGCAGACCACGCAGAAGGCCATGGAGTATTCCCAGTTCATCGACGAGGTGAAGCAGGGGAAGATCGCCAAGGTCACGATTGAAGGCCGCGTCGTCAAGGGCGTGAAATCGACCGGTGAAAAATTCACCACCTATGCGCCCTCCGACATCTGGATGGTCACCGATCTGCTGAAGAACGGCGTGATCGTCGAAGCGAAGCCGGAAGAAGAGCCTTCGCTGCTGATGAATATTTTCGTGTCGTGGTTTCCGATGCTGCTGCTGATCGGCGTCTGGGTATTCTTCATGCGCCAGATGCAGGGCGGCGGCCGCGGCGGTGCGTTCTCCTTCGGCAAGAGTCGTGCACGGATGCTCGACGAGAACAACAACACCGTCACTTTCGCTGATGTCGCCGGTTGCGAAGAAGCGAAAGAAGAGGTTTCCGAACTGGTCGAGTTCCTGCGCGACCCGTCGAAGTTCCAGAAACTCGGTGGCCGTATTCCCCGCGGCGTGCTGATGGTCGGTAATCCCGGCACCGGCAAAACGCTGCTGGCGCGCGCCATCGCCGGCGAAGCCAAAGTGCCGTTTTTCTCGATCTCCGGTTCCGACTTCGTCGAGATGTTTGTCGGCGTCGGTGCAGCCCGCGTGCGCGACATGTTCGAGAATGCGAAAAAACATGCGCCGTGCATTGTGTTTATCGATGAGATCGATGCCGTCGGTCGCCAGCGTGGCGCCGGCCTCGGCGGTGGCAACGATGAGCGTGAACAGACCTTGAACCAGTTGCTGGTCGAGATGGACGGCTTCGAAGCCAACTCGGGCGTGATCATCATCGCCGCGACCAACCGTCCTGACGTGCTGGATCCGGCGCTGATGCGTCCGGGCCGCTTCGACCGTCAGGTCGTGGTGCCGCTGCCGGATATCCGCGGCCGCGACCAGATTCTTCAAGTGCATATGCGCAAGGTGCCGATCGCGCCGGACGTCAAGGCCGATGTGCTGGCCCGTGGTACGCCGGGTTTTTCGGGTGCTGATCTGGCGAACCTGGTCAATGAGGCGGCGCTGTTCGCGGCGCGCGGCAACAAGCGCCTCGTCGACATGGAAGATTTCGAGCGTGCCAAAGACAAGATCATCATGGGCGCCGAGCGGCGTTCGATGGTCATGCCGGAACATGAGCGCAAGAACACGGCTTATCACGAGTCCGGCCATGCCGTTGTCGCGAAGCTGCTGACCCGTACTGATCCGGTACACAAGGTCACCATCATTCCGCGCGGCCGTGCCCTGGGTGTGACCATGCAGTTGCCGACCGAAGACCGTTACAGCCTGGATCGCGAACAAATCCTGCAGAACATCGCCGTGCTGTTCGGCGGCCGCATCGCCGAGGAAGTGTTCATGGGGCAAATGACCACCGGCGCTTCCAATGACTTCGAGCGTGCGACGGAAATGGCGCGCAATATGGTGACCCGCTGGGGCATGACCGAGAGTCTCGGCACGATGGTGTACGCCGAGAACGAGGGCGAAGTGTTTCTCGGCCGCTCGGTGACCACGCACAAGAACATGTCTGAGGAAACCATGCGCAAGGTCGACGCGGAAATCCGCCGTCTCCTGGACCAGCAATACGCGCTGGCACGCAAGATTCTCGAGGACAACCGCGACAAGGTCGAAGTGATGGCCAAGGCGCTGCTCGACTGGGAAACCATTGATGCCGAGCAGATCGATGACATCATGGCCGGACGTCCGCCGCGTCCGCCCAAGCCGCTGGCTGCACCGGTGCCGAAGCCGCCGAAAGACAATACGCCGACGGCTTCCGCCACCAGCAAACCCGCTGCAGAAGCATAATTCTCCGGCGTATTAACTGATGACCAAAACGAGGGTGCCGCGGTGCCCTCGTTTCATTTCTGCCAGATGATTCTTCAATGCGGCAAATACCGGCTGGCGTTTGACCGGCCGCTGATCATGGGGGTGGTCAACGTCACTCCCGATTCCTTTTCCGATGGCGGTCATTACCTGCGCCATGATGCAGCAGTGGCGCATGCGCATCGGCTGATTGACGAGGGCGCTGACCTGCTCGACATCGGCGGCGAATCCACGCGTCCGGGCGCCGCTCCAGTGAGTCTGGAAGAAGAGCGCCGCCGCGTGCTGCCGGTGCTGGAAGCGCTGCTGTCGGCAAATATCCCCCTGTCGGTCGATACCCAGAAGCCGGAGCTGATGCGCGAGGCGGCCGCCGCTGGGGCGGCAATGATCAATGACGTCAATGGTTTCGAGGCTGCGGATGCGCTGCAGGCCGTGTCGGGCAGCGACTGTGCGGTGTGCATCATGCACAAGCAGGGGCAGCCGCAGACCATGCAGCAGGCGCCGCAGTATCGCGATGTGGTTGCCGAGGTGGATACCTATCTGCGTGCGCGTATCGCAGCAGCGGAGGCCACAGGCATTGCGCGATCGCGCCTGGTGATTGATCCGGGTTTCGGTTTCGGCAAAACGCTGGCGCATAACCTGT
>CBHTVL010000199.1:0-5058 GCA_966096475.1 uncultured Burkholderiales bacterium | reverse complement strand
CTTGGGCAGCGTCGCGAAGCAGCCGCTGCCGTCGGTGAGCGTGACGTCGTACACGCCCGGCGCCTGGCCGGTGGGCACGATCGCCTGGAGCCGGTTCTGGTGGTTCGGCACCTCGTTGAACATCAGGTCCTGCGGCTTGAATCCGGCGAGTTTGGCCAGGCGCTCGCCCAGCGTTTCCAGGCGCAGCAACTGGGCCTGCATCTGGCCGAGGCGGACCGCCATGGCATTCAGGTTATCCTGCAGGTAAGACTGGTTTTTTTCCTGCTGCTGGCGCTGGATCGACACCAGCACGTCACGCACATAGGGAATATTCAGCTCGGCAGCAAACCGCAGAATGCCGTAATTGAGTGCACCGGCGAGCAGAATCACCAGCCCGAACATGGCCATGCCTGAAGCAATCAGGTGCGGCCAACCCAAAGTAATGGTCCGCGCCTTAGGCAGTCTCTCGGAAACCAGAATAATATTCATGGTCAACATCCCCTTTTCGCCATGTCCAACCGCAAACTAAGCGCCCTGATCGGCAACACCACGGGCTTATCAGCTCTCAATCGGACCCTGCAACGCATTGCTGCGCTGCAACGGCTATATGAAGTCTGCGCACCTGCCGAACTCCTTCCGGCCAGCCGCGTGGTCGGAGACCGTGGCGGCGTACTGATGATAGCGGCAGACAACGGTGCAGTCGCGGCAAAGCTGCGCCAGCTGGCGCCCCGACTGCTCAAGAACCTGCAAAAACAGAGGGCGGAGGTTACTGGAATTCACATCCAAGTTCAAGTTTTCCAGCCCGCGCGCCGGCCCAAATCGGCGCCCGAAAAAACGCCGTTAAGCATTGATTCTATTGATAATATTGAAAAATTGTCGCAGCGCGTCAAAGATCCCGGTCTGAGCGCCGCACTGGCCCGCTTCGCCGCGCGACGGCGCGCGAGGGCCTGAACGGGGTGAAAACCCCGCCCGGTCAAACCACCAGCAGCAGGCGCTCCGCAGCGTAGAACGCCATCAGCACCAGCACAAAAGCGATGGTGCCCAGAAACACCCGCCAGGCGAAACGCAGGTAGCGCGGTTCACGGGACCAGGCATAAAGCGCCAGCGAAACACCGATGGTGATCAGCGCCAGCAACCCGATCAGGCGGAGCAGCAACATGGCTTAGTGAGGGCTGTGCGCCCGGACCTCAGGCAGCCTGGGGCTGCCAGGCGAGGAAGGCGGGCGCGTCTTCGACGCGGTCGAAGCTGACGAATTCCCAGGCCTGCGGCTGCTCCAGCAAATGGCGCAGCAGGCGGTTGTTCATCGCATGGCCGGATTTGTGGCCGCTGAAGGCGCCGATCAGCGGATGCCCCAGCAGGTAGAGGTCGCCGATGGCGTCCAGCACCTTGTGTTTGACGAACTCGTTGTCGTAACGCAGCCCGTCGTTGTTGAGCACGCGGTACTCGTCCATGACGATGGCGTTGTCGAGACTGCCGCCCAGCGCCAGTCCCTGCGAACGCATGCTTTCAACGTCCTGCATAAAACCGAAAGTTCGCGCCCGTGCCACTTCCTTGACGTAGGACGTCGACGCAAAATCGACGACCACAGTCTGCGCACTGGCATCAAACACCGGATGCGCATAGTCGATGGCCAGTTCCAGCCGGAAACCGTTATAGGGCTCGAAACGCACCCACTTGTCGCCGTCACGCACTTCGACGGGCTTGAGAATGCGGATGAATTTTTTCGGGACATCCTGCTCTTCGATTCCTGCCGACTGCAGCAAAAACACGAAAGGGCCGGCGCTGCCGTCCATGATCGGCACTTCCGGCGCCGTAACGTCGATCCAGACATTGTCGACACCGAGACCGGCCAGCGCCGACATCAGGTGCTCAACCGTCTGCACCCGTGCGCCGTCCTTTTCCAGACAGGACGACAGGCGCGTGTCATGCACCGCATAGGGATCGGCCTTGATGTCCACCGGCTCCGCAAGATCCGTCCGCCGGAACACGATGCCCGTGTCCGGCAGTGCCGGGCGCAGGGTCAGATGGACCTTTTCGCCCGTGTGCAGACCCACGCCGGTGGCGCGGATCACGTTCTTCAATGTGCGTTGCTTGATCACGTTCGGTTCAGCTGTGCCTTGGTTGCCGCGAATACGGTTTGCGCCCGATACGATCGGACTGCAAAGGAATGCGCCCATTGCGGCGGGATCATGGAGTTTACCACGATGCCGCACCGCAACACCCGCGCCCGGCCCCTTTCGACCGGTGCGCGCCCGCTTCGTTCAACCGCCTCGGCGTCAGTCCGCCTGCTTGCGCAGAAAGGCCGGAATATCGAGCATTTCAACGCCGGACTGGCGCATCGCTTCAATCGTCGCATCCCGGTTACGGCGACGGATCACCGCAGGCTGATCCAGCGCGCCGTAATCGACATCCGGCGAAATCGCCATATTGTCGGTGCCGGTCTTCTGGGAAACAACGATCATCGGCTTCGATGCCTGGCGCGCCAGCGGCTTGCCGAGGCCCGTGGCCACGATGGTTACACGCAGGCCGTCTTCCAGGCTGTCGTCGTACACGGTGCCGACAATGACCGTCGCCGATTCTGCGGCAAAGGCCTTGATGGTTTCCATGACGTCATACATTTCCTGCAGCTGAAAGGTCGACTTGCTGGCGGAGATATTGACCAGCACGCCGCGCGCGTCGGAGATGTTGATGTCCTCGAGCAGCGGGCAGGCCACGGCCTGTTCAGCCGCTTCGCGGGCGCGTCCGGTGCCGGCCGCTTTCGCCGAACCCATCATCGCCATGCCCATCTCGCCCATCACCGTGCGCACGTCGGCAAAGTCGACGTTGATCATGCCCGGGCAGCTGATGATTTCGGCGATGCCGGCCACGGCGCCATGCAGCACGTCGTTGGCGGCGCGGAATGCCTCGTCGAGGGTGATCGAATTGCCGAGCACCTGCATCAGCTTGTCGTTGGGGATCACGATCAGCGAGTCAACATGCTGGGCCAGCGCATCGAGACCCTCCTGCGCCAGTTTCTGGCGCTTGCCCTCGAAAGCAAAAGGTTTGGTCACCACGGCCACGGTCAGGATGCCCATTTCCTTGGCGATTTCCGCCACCACCGGCGCTGCACCGGTGCCGGTGCCGCCGCCCATGCCTGCAGTCAGGAACAGCATGTCCGCACCGGAGATCATCTCGGCGATACGCTCGCGATCCTCCAGCGCGGCCTGACGGCCGATCTCGGGATTGGCGCCTGCGCCCAGTCCCTTGGTGATGCCGGTACCCAGTTGAATCTGGGTCTTGGCCTGATTGCGCTTGAGCGCCTGGGCGTCGGTGTTCGCGCAGATGAACTCCACGCCCTGCACGCCCTGGACGATCATGTGATCAACCGCATTGCCGCCGCAACCGCCGACACCGATCACCTTGATTACTGCTTCCTGCGCCTGTGCATCAATCAGTTCAATCATGTGAATCTCCTTTTTCTGCAAGCAAAGTAATGTTGAAAAATCCCGCAACCGAAAAACAAAATCCCTCAGTAATGCAATCTCTTACCGCAACCGTTTCTAGAAATTTCCCGTGAACCACGTTTTCATCCGCTCCACGACCTGCTGGAAACTGCTCACATGCATGCGCGCGACATCGCGTTGGCGATGCTCGTCGGCGCCCGCCATCAGCAGGCCGACGCCCGTTGCATAACGGGTGCTGCGCACGACTTCGGCCAGACCGCCGGCGTACTGCGGCATGCCGATGCGCACCGGCATGTGGAAAATCTCCTCGCCGAGTTCGACCATGCCCTGCATCGAACTGGAACCGCCGGTCAGCACGACCCCCGATGACAGCAATTCCTCGTAGCCGCTGCGACGCAGTTCCGCCTGCACCAGCGAATAAAGCTCCTCGACGCGCGGCTCGATCACTTCCGCCAGCGTCTTGCGCGACAGCTGGCGCGTGCTGCGGTCGCCGACCCCCGGCACATCAACCATTTCCTGCGGGTCCGCCAGTTGCGACAACGCGCAACCGAAACGTTGCTTGATGTCTTCCGCATCCTTGGTCGGGGTGCGCAGCGCCATCGCGATGTCATTGGTGATCTGGTCGCCGGCGATCGGGATCACTGCGGTGTGGCGGATCGCGCCGTTGGTGAACACCGCCATGTCAGTGGTACCGCCGCCGATGTCGACCAGGCAAACACCGAGGTCTTTTTCATCTTCGGACAGCACCGCCACCGATGACGCCAGCGGCTGCAGGATCAGATCGTTGACTTCCAGTCCGCAACGCCGCACGCACTTGATGATGTTCTGCGCCGCCGACACCGCGCCGGTGACGATATGCACCTTGACCTCCAGCCGCACGCCCGACATGCCCAGTGGCTCGCGCACGTCTTCCTGGCCGTCGATGATGAATTCCTGGTTGAGGACATGCAGGATCTGCTGGTCGTTGGGGATCTGCACGGCTTTCGCGGTCTCGATCACGCGATCGATGTCCAGCTGACCGACTTCCTTGTCCTTGATCGCGACCATGCCCTGCGAGTTGAAGCTCTTGATATGGTTGCCGGCGATCCCGGTGTAAACCTCGCGGATCTTGCAGTCGGCCATCAGCTCGGCTTCCTCCAGCGCACGCTGGATGGCATTGACCGTGGTTTCGATGTTGACCACCACGCCCTTCTTCAGGCCGCGCGACGGATGGCTGCCCATGCCGATGATCTCGAAGCCGCCCTCGGGTTTGATCTCGGCGACGATCGCGACAATTTTCGATGTGCCGATATCCAGGCCCACCACCAGTTTCTTGTTTTCCCTGTTTTTACTCATAGTCCGTGTTTTCCCTGACCTGTTTTCCCGGCGCCTAAACGCCGCGCTTCGGTTTGGTTTCCGTCACCGGCAATCCCGGCACGCGAGCGGCAAATCCGTTGGCATAACGCAGATCGACCCGGTCCACCGGCTTCGTCATGCGGGCAATCGTGCGCGGATACGTCGTCACAAAACGGCTCAGGCGTTCCTCGACATGTTCGCGTCCGAAATCCACGGTCATGCCGTCGTCGAGCCGGATCTGCCAGGCGCGGCGCGGCGACACATTGAGTTCGCCGGGCGTCTTGCCGATGGCCGCGAGGCT
>CBHTVL010000198.1:0-5090 GCA_966096475.1 uncultured Burkholderiales bacterium | reverse complement strand
TGGCCGAATACCAATAACCAATACCTACAGAACCGTAGAAACCTGAGGAGGAGTTTTTCATGCGTATCCTGAAACTGCTGGGCGCGCTCGTCGTGCCGGCACTGCTCGCGGCCCCCGTCCAGGCAGCCGAAACCAAATACCCGGAAAAACCCATACGCCTGATCATCGGCAGCGCCACCGGCTCCGGCCCCGACATCATCAGCCGCCAGCTCTCCGAACGCCTGTATGACACATGGAAGCAGCGCGTCGTCGTCGATGCCCGCCCCGGCGCCGCCGGCGCAATCAGTGCCGACCTGACACTGGGCTCCGCCGCCGACGGTTACACCTGGATGATGCTGACCTCCCAGCTGTTCGTCGCCTCCCAGGTTCTCGCCGACATCAAGTTCGACCTGCAGCGCGACTTCCAGTCCGCGGCGCTGATCGGCGTCACGCCCTTCGTGCTGCTCGTCAACAACCAGACCCCGGCAAAATCGCTGAAAGAACTGATCGAGTTGGCGAAAAAGCAGCCGGGCAAGCTGCGCTACGGCTCGGCGGGCACCGGCGCCTCCGAACATCTCTCCGGTGTGCTGCTCAACCATCTCACCGGCACCAACATGCTGCATGTGCCGTACAAGGGTGTCGCGCAATCGATCACCGACGCGCTCGCCAACGAGGTGCAGACCACCTACGCGGTACTGCCCGCAGCCTTCCCCCACATTCAGGGCGGACGACTGCGCGCACTGGGCGTGACCACCGCCAAACGCGCCACGCTGATCCCGGATGTGCCCGCCATCGGCGAGGTGGTTCCGGGTTACGCAATGAATGCCTGGTACAGCATCGTTGTCAGAAAAGGCACCCCGGCGCCGGTGATAGCCGCGATGAGCAGTGAAATCGTCAAAGTCCTGCGCGAACCGGCCTTCGGCGAAAAAATGAAAGGCCTGGGCATCGACATGGTCGCCGGCGACAGCGCCGTACTCGACGCCTGGCGCCGTGAAGAAAACAAGCGCATCGTTGAACTGGTCAAGATCTCCGGCGCCAAAGAAACCAGGTAACGGTTTCTGCAGTCCCACAAAAATGCCGCGCATCGCGCGGCATTTTTCATGGTCTTCCCGATTGTTACCGCGTCGTCACACTCTCCGACGAGAAGGTCCGCGGCGTCACCCCCAGCGCGCGCCGGAACATCGTCGAAAAAGCCCCGGGACTTTCGTAGCCGAGATCCATCGCCACCGCGGTCACCGGCGTGCCTTCGGCCAGCCGGCGGATCGCCTCAAGTAGCCGCGCCTGCTGCTTCCAGCGCGCGAAGGTGATGCCGGTTTCACGCAGGAAACGCCGGTACAGCGTGCGTGTGCTGGTATTCATCTCACCGGCATCGCGCGCACTGGCCCGGCGCGTCGACAGGTCAGCCAGGATGCGCTCGCACAACTGCATCAGATCGGCACTGTCGGGCAGCGGCAGATCGAGCGCGCTGCGCGGCAGCCGGCGGATTTCCGCCATCAGCAGCTGAAGCAGCAAACCGTCATCACCGGCCTCGTCGAAATCGGCCGGCAGCGCGGCGGCACGCACAATCAGCTCGCGCGCCAGCGGCGTGACCTCCAGTACCACGCAGTCCGCCGGCATGCCGGCTCCGGCGCGGTCATCCGCATACAGGCTGTGCATCGCCACCACGCCGTACATCTGGATTTCATGCGCAGTACGCGCCGGCATCCACAGCGCGCGCGAGGGCGGCACGATCCACGCGTGGCGCGCGGTACGCACGCGCATCGTGCCGGCAATGGCATACACAAACTGCGCACGCGAATGCCAGTGCGGCTGGATGTGATGGCCCTTGGGATAGGAAGTGCGGCGCATCACCACCTCACGCGACGGCTCCCCCTGCACCGGGCTTTCCGGGGCTCCGGTGAAATCGGCCGTCCGGCTCAGTACCGCCTTGCCCCGTTTGTCCATTTTGAGAAAATTTATGGTAAATGTTCGAAAGACAGACGATTGTAACCCGGGCAAAATCCCGACCATGACCAGCACACAAACCGCCGTCCGCCAGGACGGGCATCCGACCGCCGTCAATCTGCTGCTTAACGTCGGCCATGCCATCGACCACATGTTCCTGCTGATTTTCGCGACGGCGGTATCGACCATCGCCATCGAGTTCGGCCACGGCGACTGGACCGACCTGATGCCGTACAGCGTCGGCGCCTTCGCGCTGTTCGGTCTGGGCGCGATGCCGGCCGGCCGCCTCGGCGATCTGTGGGGACGCCGCGTGATGATGATCATCTTTTTCTTCGGCATGGGCCTGTCGGCAATGCTGGTGGCGATGACGCACAGCGCCTGGCAGCTCGCTGCCGCACTGACGTTGATGGGTGCCTTCGCCGCGATCTATCACCCGGTGGGCATCCCGATGCTGGTGCAGGGCGTGTCGAACCCCGGTGCGGTGATCGGGCTCAATGGACTCGCCGGCAACCTCGGCATCGCCGTGGCCGCGCTGGTGACCGGCTTTCTCGTCAAATGGCTGGGCTGGCGCGAGGCATTCATCATCCCCGGACTGGTGTCGATTGCCTGCGGCATCACCTTTGCACTGGTGTGCCCGAAGGAAACCGAAGCGCCGTCCAAGCGCAAAGGCGGCAAGGCCAAAGTCACGCTGACGCCGGAAATGCTGGTGCGCGCCTTCGCGGTAATGACTGCAGCCGCAGCGGTCAGCACCATCCTGTTCAACTTCACCACCAACGGCAATTCGCAATTGCTGGCAGCCGGATTCAAGGGCGTCATCGAAGACCCGGCAGCGATCGGTACGCTGCTGGCCATCATCTATGCCGTGGCCTCACTCGCGCAACTGGTCGTCGGCCGTTTGATCGATCGCATGCCGTTCAAGCCGCTGCAACTGTGGATATCGGTGGCACAGGTGCCGCTGCTGATCTGGGCCGCACACACCCAGGACTGGGGCCTGTTCATCGCGATGCTCGCGGTGATGGTGTTTGTCTTCGGCTCGATCCCCTTCACCGACGCGATGATCGTGCGTTATGTCGACGACCGCCTGCGTTCACGCGTCGCCGGCATGCGGCTGACGGTAGCCTTCGGCTTCAGTTCGCTGGCGGTCTGGCTGATCGGTCCGCTGGTCAAAAACATCGGCTTTGCCAACGCGCTGTGGATCATGGCCGGCATCGCCGCGATCAAGGCCGCGATAGTACTGCTGCTGCCCGACGAACCTGAGCCCGAAGCCGTCAAAGTCTGATTCACCGCCTGCGGCCACGCCTTAGGCTGTCAGCAGACCCTTTTGCAATCAAATCAAGGGATTTTAGGCGCTTTTCAGGGCCTTTTAGCCCTCCGGCACAGGGCAAAGTGGCTAAAAAGCAGGCATTTGAGGTATCATTGCCGGTTCCCGCCATGCGTCCGGCCCCGGCCGGCGCTGCCCGTCAACCCCATCGCAGAGAGAAGGCAAGACATGCAGGCAATTCTGGATTATCTGAAAAAAACCGGCGAACAACTGGATTCCGAGATCGCCACCGCCACCGGACTTTCACTGGCCAGCGTGCGCCAGCATGTGACGGTGCTGCAATCCCGCGGCGACATCATGATCTGCCGCTCGATCCGCTTCAAGGACGGCAAGCCCAGCGAAGGCATGCTGTGCCGCATTTCCGGCTACATCCCGCCCGTCGCCCCCGGCCGCAAGCCCAAGGGTTCGGTGCCGGCCAAGCCCGTCATCTAGGGAATCAAAGGAGGAGGTGATCGGCCACGATTGCTGATCGCCCCGAAAAACGCCGGCTGATGCCGGCGTTTTTTTATGGGCGTGATGAACGTGAAAACCCGCTTTGCCGGATTCGATCGAAGGACGCGTAGAATCGGTGCGTCGTTTTTCAAACCCTTTCAAAAAAACAATCATCACCCCCGGAGGATTTTCATGCTGACCATCTACGGTTCCGCCAACTCCCGCGCCCTTCGTGTCATCTGGATGGCCGCCGAACTCGGCCTGAAATACGAACACAAGGACTGGCTGCCGCGTTCCCCCGAAACCAAAACCACGGATTACCTCGCAGTGAATCCGAATGCACGCGTGCCGTCGATTGATGACGACGGATTCATCCTCAGCGAATCACTGGCGATCAATATGTACCTCGCCAAGAAGCACAAAAGCGCTCTCTACCCCGCCGACCCGAAACTGGAAGCGCTGTGCTGGCAATGGAGCCTCTGGGAAACCGACCGTCTCGACCGCCAGATTGTCGATTACGTACGCAACAGCGTGGCCTCGCCGCCGGCGGAGCGCAAACCGGCCGTCGCCGAAGCCGCCTGGCTGCAGGTCGCGCCGGCTTTTGATGTACTGGAAACCGCACTCGCCAAATCACCCTGGCTGGCCGGTCCGGCGTTTTCGGTGGCGGATCTGAACGTTGCCGGCGCGCTGTATCGCGGACTGTCGATCGACGTCAGCAAATGGCGCAACCTCGATGGCTGGCTGCACCGCTGCTGGGAGCGCCCCGCGGCCAAACACGCGCGGGCACTGCGCGAACAATAAATCGCCATCGCACCGCGAGAGCGCCTCATTAAATATCTGTTTTAACTGGTATTTTTTGAGGGAATCGCGCGGTGCTGCATCAGTAGTAGCATGCATGAACCTGCCCGGCTGATCGAACAATAACAACATCAGCCGGCAATCCGATCACCACGCTCTGGGAGGAGCCATGCCGTCACTGCACCGTATTGCCGCATTCATCGTCGCACTGTTGTTCTGCGCCGTGCTTCCCGCCTATGCGGCGAACTATCCCGATCCGAAAGAAGGCGACTGGGTCGCGAAGAATTTCAAATTTCACACCGGCGAAGTAATGCCGGAAGTGACGCTGCATTACCGCACCATCGGTTCGCCGTCGAATGAAGCGGTGCTGGTGCTGCACGGCACTGCCGGCAACGGCAGCAACATGCTGACGCGCGCCTTCGCCGAGGAACTGTTCGGGCCCGGACAGCCGCTGGATGCGACCAAATATTTCATCATCCTGCCCGACGCGCTGGGCACCGGAAAATCCACCCGCCCCTCCAGCAGCGGCATGCGCATGAAATTCCCCAAATACAACTACGACGACATGGTGCAGGCGCAATACCGGCTGGTCACTGAAGGCCTCGGCATCAAGCAT
>CBHTVL010000197.1:0-5103 GCA_966096475.1 uncultured Burkholderiales bacterium | reverse complement strand
TCCGGAGTCACATGGAAATTCCGGAGTGTCCGGGCCTCTGCCCGAAAACCGGGCAGCCGGATTTCGCCACCCTGATCCTGGATTACGTGCCGGACCGGCTGTGCGTCGAACTGAAAAGCCTGAAACTCTATGTTTGGTCGTTTCGCAATGAAGGCGCGTTCCACGAAGCCGTGACCAACCGCATCCTGGACGACCTGGTGCGGGCAACCCGGCCCCGCTACATGCGCCTGACCGCACGCTTTTACGTCCGCGGCGGTATCTTCACCACAGTCACCGTGCAGCATGTCAAACGCGGCTTCAAGCTGGCCAGCGTCCCCGAGATGCCTGAACAGGATCCGGGCCTGCCCACCCGCTGATGCCGGTATGCAACACGGGGCGTCAATCCTGCTGACCGCCTTATAATTGCACGCTGCGCCGCCGGCTGACCGGACGGCATAACCCTTTGGCGACATTCCGTTGAATCCACGTCTTGACCGGTTGCACAGTTATCCCTTTCAGCGGCTCAGCGCATTGCTGGCCGGAAGTACGCCGCCTGCTGGCCGCAAGATCGTCAGCCTGCACATCGGCGAGCCGAAACACCCGACGCCCGCCTTCATTCGCGAAACCCTGATCAACAGCCTGGACGGTCTGTCGGTTTATCCGGCAACGCTGGGCACGGATGCACTGCGCCAGTCGATTGCCGGCTGGATCGGACGGCGTTACGGCATCCCGGCACCGGATGCCGCCAGTCAGGTTCTGCCGGTCAATGGCAGCCGCGAAGCCCTGTTCTCGTTTGCGCAGGCGGTCATTGACCCGACGCAGCCCGCACCCGTGGTGGTCTGCCCGAACCCGTTCTATCAGATCTACGAAGGTGCGGCCCTGCTGGCCGGCGCCGAACCGCAGTTCATTCACACCCTTCCCGAAAATGATTACTCGTTTGATCTCGGACAACTGGGCGAGGACATCTGGCGGCGCACGCAGTTGCTTATCGTCTGCTCTCCGGGCAATCCGACCGGCAAGGTACTGACCCTGGCCGACTGGAAACAGCTGTTTGAACACGCCGACCGCTACAACTACGTCATCGCCGCGGACGAGTGTTACTCGGAAATCTATTTCGACGAGAACAAGCCGCCGCTGGGCGCGCTCGCCGCAGCTGTTCAGCTGGGTCGCAGCGATTTCCGTAATCTGGTTGTGTTCTCCAGTCTGTCCAAACGCTCCAATGTGCCGGGCATGCGTTCGGGCTTCGTCGCAGGTGATGCAGCGATCCTCAAAAAATTCTACCTCTACCGCACCTACCACGGCGGCGCGATGAGCCCGCCGGTGCAGGCCGCCAGCATTGCCGCCTGGGAAGATGAAGCGCATGTCGTGGAGAACCGCCGTCTTTACAAGCAGAAATTCGATGCCGTGATCGACATCCTGAAACCGGCGTTGCCGGTTGAATGGCCGGATGCGGCTTTCTACCTCTGGCTCAAAACGCCGATTGATGATGTTGAATTCACCCGCAAGCTGCATGACGCCGAAGGCGTCAGCGTGCTGCCGGGCAGTTATCTCGCCCGCGAGGCACGCGGCATCAATCCCGGCACAGGCCGCATCCGCATTGCACTGGTGGCCACGGTTGATGAATGCACCGAAGCCGCACAGCGCCTGAAACGATTTGCCGCATCACTGTAAATATCCGAGGAATAACAATGCAAAAACTGCAAAACACCATTGAACAGGCCTGGGAAAACCGCAACGCACTGTCGCCGGGGAACGCCCCTGCAGATGTGCGCGCGGCGGTCAATGACACCATCGCCATGCTTGATGCCGGCACCCTGCGCGTGGCTGAAAAACGCAATGGCCAGTGGCAGACCAATGAATGGGCGAAAAAAGCCGTGCTGCTGTCGTTCCGGCTGCAGGACAACGCGGTGATGCAGGACGGCGTCAGCAAATATTTCGACAAGGTCGCGCCGAAGTTCGCCGGCTACGACGAGGCTGCGTTCAAGGCCGGCGGCTTCCGCGTGGTGCCGCCCGCCGTCGCGCGACGCGGCTGCTACATCGCCAAAAACGTGATCCTGATGCCCTCCTACGTCAACATCGGCGCCTATGTCGATGAAGGCACCATGGTTGACACCTGGGCGACCGTGGGCTCCTGCGCGCAGATCGGCAAAAACGTGCACCTCTCCGGCGGCGTTGGCATCGGTGGTGTACTGGAGCCGCTGCAGGCCAATCCGACAATCATTGAAGACAACTGCTTCATCGGCGCACGCTCCGAAATCGTCGAAGGCGTAGTGGTCGAGGAAGGCTCGGTGATCTCGATGGGCGTATTCATCGGACAGAGCACCAAGATTTATGATCGCGCCAGCGGCAAAGTCCTCTATGGCCGTGTGCCGTCAGGATCGGTGGTGGTTTCGGGATCGCTGCCGTCGGCGGACGGCAAATGCAGCCTGTATTGCGCGGTCATCGTCAAACAGGTGGATGCCAAAACCCGCGCCAAAACCAGCATCAACGACCTGCTGCGCAGCGACGACTGATTCCGGCTTTGCAAGGCGCACTATAGAAGGCAGAATGATCGCTTCCTGCGGCGGCACGGCGCCTGTCTTGCCGCCGGCAGGGGCATAACGGGGGAAAAGCACCATGTTCGTCACACCGCTGTTCAAGCTGATGTCCGACAAGCAGGCTTCGGACATGTTCTTCACCGCCGGCGCCCCCATCCAGATCAAGATCAACGGCACGGTGATGCCGATCAACAGCCAGTCGCTGGACCCCGAACAGGTCAAGAAAATCTGCTACGAGCTGATGACGCCCGAGCAGACCAAGGAATTCGAAACCAAGCACGAGATGAACTTTGCCCAGAGCGGCGGCGATCTCGGCAACTTCCGCATCAACATTTTCCGCCAGAAAAACACCGTGGCGATGGTGATCCGCTTCGTCAAGCCGGATGTGCCGGCCTTCGAATCTCTGGGTCTGCCGCCGATCCTCAAAGACGTGATCATGGAAAAGCTCGGTCTGATCCTGATCGTCGGCTCCACCGGATCGGGCAAGTCGACGACCATGGCGTCGATGATCGATTACCGCAACAGCACCAAGACCGGCCATATCCTGACCATTGAAGACCCGGTCGAATTCATCTTCAAGCACAAGAAATCCATCGTCAACCAGCGTGAAGTCCGCGTCGACACCCACACCTATGAAAACGCGCTGATCAGCGCGATGCGCGAAGCGCCGGACCTGCTGATGGTCGGCGAGATCCGCGACCGTGACACCCTGCAGAGTTCGCTGCTGTTCGCGCAGACCGGCCACCTGTGCATGTCGACACTGCACGCCAACAACAGCTATAACGCACTGAACCGCATCATCGGCTTTTTCCCGCGTGAAGCACGCGAAAGTCTGCAGGCCGACCTGTCGATCGCGCTGCGCTGCGTGATCTCGCAGCGACTGGTGAAGTCGGTCGACGGCAAGCGTGTTGCCGCGGTCGAAGTCATGCTCAACACCAAACACATCCAGGAACTGATCAAGGCCGGCGAGATCAACCAGATCAAGGACGCGATGGAGCAAAGCCTGTCACCGGGATCAAAAACGTTCGAACAGGCGCTGTTTGAACATTACCGCGCAGGCCGCATCACCATGGACGAGGCGCTGGCCAATGCTGATTCGCCGAGCAATCTGCACAACCTGATCAGCAATGCCGGCAGCGCGGCGAGTGCTCCGCCGCCCGCCGAAAACGGCAGGACCATCAGCGGCGCCAACAGCGACCTGTCCAGCATCAAACTCGATCTCGGCGCCCTGGATTGATCATAAGCATTTGTTTTTATTGAAATTTTAAGTGCCGCGCGCCACCACCACCTCCGCGCAGCAATACACGGCGCGGCAACTGATCGCCGATGCCGCGAAACGCTTCCGCAGCGCCCGCCTGGCCTATGGTCACGGCACCCTCAACGCCGATGACGAAGCCGCCTGGCTGACCGTGCATGCCCTGGGCTGTCCCTTCGAGGAATTGGCCGCCCGCCTTGATCTGGTAGTGCCGCCGGCAGCACTGCGGCGTGCGCAGCGGCTGTTTGAGCGCCGCATCAAGGAACGTATCCCTGCGGCTTATCTGACCCGTGAAGCGTGGCTGGGTGAACACCGTTTTTACGTCGACGAACGCGTCATCGTGCCGCGCTCCTATATCGCCGAACTGCTGCGTGACCATCTGCAGCCCTGGCTGCCGCCGCGCTACAAACCGGAACGCATCCTCGACCTGTGTACCGGCTCCGGCTGTCTGGCCATCGTCGCCGCACATACCTTCCCGCAATCGAAGGTCGACGGCGCCGATATCTCGACTGCAGCGCTGTCTGTCGCGCGACGCAATGTGCGCGAACATGATCTGGCCGCACGCGTGCAGCTGAAGCAGACCGACCTGTTCGAAAAACTGGCGGGACTTCATTACGATCTGATCCTGACCAATCCGCCCTATGTCGGCGTCAGCGCCATGCGCGCGCTGCCCGCCGAATTCCGCCATGAACCGGTACTGGCATTGGCCGGCGGCAACGACGGACTCGATCTGGTGCGACGCATCCTGAAGGACGCACCGCAACACCTCAACGACGGTGGCTGGCTGGTAATGGAGGTGGGACACTACCGCCCCCGTGTTGAGCGTGCCTTCCCGCGACTGCCTTTTATCTGGGCGGAGACGAGCGGCGGGGACGACTGTGTCCTGTTAATTCAGAAGGAATCGTTGCTGTCAGCGGCGCACCCGGCTCGGCCGTCCACTGCAGCAGCTGCTCGACGTCGCCGGCCGACATCTCCATAAACTGGCCGCGCTTCAACTGCGGCGGCAGCGCCACGATGCCGAAGCGCACACGCATCAGCCGGCTCACCGTCAGATTCTGCGATTCAAACAACCGTCGAACGATGCGGTTGCGACCTTCGCGCAGCAACACGCGAAACCAGCGGTTGGCGCCTTCGCCGCCCTCTTCCTCGATGTGCTCGAATTGCGCCACACCGTCATCCAGCCGGATGCCCTGACGCAGCGCAACCATCGCCGCCGGATGCATCGTACCCAACACGCGCACGGCATATTCGCGATCCACTTCGAAACGCGGATGCATCATGCGATTGGCCAGATCACCCGAGGTGGTGAAAATCAGCAGTCCGCTGGGATTG
>CBHTVL010000196.1:0-5124 GCA_966096475.1 uncultured Burkholderiales bacterium | reverse complement strand
CTCGGGCAGCACGCCGGAACGTTTCGCCGAGGTCACGGCAATGGCGCGCAGACGGCCGCTTTTGACATGCGGCACGGCCGGCGGCATCGAGGTCGAGCCCACCGGCACCTGATTGGCCACCACGGCGGTGGCAGCGGCGGCCGGGTTGTACGGCACATGAGTGATGTCGACCTTGGCCAGCGATTTGAACAGCAGTTCCATGTCGAGGTGCGGCGTGGTGCCGGTGCCCGACGAGCCGTAGCTCAGCGGTGTCGTTTTCGCGAGCGCAATCAGTTCCTGCAGCGTTCTTGCTTTCACTGACGGATGCACGGTAATCAGATTGGGTGTGGTCGGGCCCTGCAGGATGGGCGCGAGGTCCTTCATTGCATAACCGGGTTTTGAATACAGGCTGACGTTGACCGCAATCGCTGAACTGTTCATCAACAGCGTGTGACCGTCGGGGTTGGCGCGCAGGGCGACCTGGGTGCCGATATTGCCGGACGCGCCGGGACGGTTTTCGACAATGACGTTGTGGCCCCAGATTTCGGTCAGCCGCTCACCGACCACGCGGGCAACGATGTCAGTGGAACTGCCCGGCGGGAAGGCGACGATGATGCGCACCGGCTTGGTCGGGAATTTTGCTGCGGGCTGTGCCTGCGTCGCGATGCTGGTCGCGGCCAGCAGGAAAAACAGTAAATAATTGATTTTGTTGTATATTTTCATGTTCTCTCCCCCGGAACGGCTGCGGGACGCAGCCGTGACGCGCCATCCTATCCGAGGCGCCCGGGAAAGAGAATCACCACCGCACGCCGTCGCAGATCAGCCTTTCATCGCGGCCAGCGTCAATGCCTCGCGTGCGGTGATGGCGTCATAGCGTTTGAGCAGGCGTTCGGCACGGACAATGATCGGGATGTCGATCATCTTGCCGTCGAGCGCAAACGATCCGCGGCCCGCAGCAGCGGCTTTCTTGTCCAGTGCGATGATCTTGCGTGCGTATTCCACTTCGGCGGCGCTCGGTTTGTATTCCTCGTTGACGATGGTGACCTGGCCGGGATGGATGCAACCTGCGCCCATGAAACCGAAATCACGCGAACGGCGCACCATCTTGCGGAAGTTTTCCCAGTCACCGAAGGTGGCGACGCTGTCGATGAATCCCAGCGGCATGATGCCGGCCGCGTTGGCGGCGATGATCATGTGCTGCTTGGGGTAGAACAGCGCTTCGCCGGTGGGCTGCATATTGCAGTTCAGCGCGAAGTCTTCTCCGCCGATATTGCAGGCGACCATGCGGCTGCTCGCGGTGGTGATTTCACGGATCTTGAAAAAAGCTTCCGGCGTTTCGATCATGCCGATGAACTTGGTGTGGCCGACGGTCATGCCGCGCTTCTGCTCGAGTTCGCTGACCAGTTCATCAAGCAACTGCACATGCGACACGCCGGACACCTTGGTGATGGCGATGCCGTTGACGTCGGGGCAGATCGAAGCTTCGATGTCGCGCACCGCCAGCGACAGCGGCTGGTTGACGCGCACCACGACATCGGCGCCGCCGCGTTTGACGCGCGCGGCATTTTTTTCAACCAGCTTGCGGGCGTTGGCTTTTTCCGCAGGCGGAACACTGTCCTCGATATCCAGCTGGATCACGTCGGCGCCGCGGGTATGCGCCTTGTCGACGAATTTTTCAACGTTGACCGGGACATACATCAACGAGCGCCAGACGGGGAGTTCACGGTACATGGGGCATCCTTCGCATTGATTGGGTAAAAATCAGTAAAAACCGCAGCAGAGCTGCAGGATTATTCTTCTTCCGGTTTGGCAGCGTCGCCGGCACAGGCGATGCCTGAAACCAGCAGTTTGGCATAAGCCGCGTCATCGACGCCGGCTTCGCGCAGCAGGTCGCGGTTGTGCTCGCCCAGCTGCGGTGCCGGCGTGCGGATTGATCCCGGTGTGCCTGACATCCGCGGTACGACATGGTGCATCGGGAAGTTCTCCATGTCGGCGTCGGGATAATCGGCGAGCAGTTCGCGGGCGAGGAAATGCGGGTCGTCAAAAATCTGCCGGATGTCGTAGATCGGGCCGATGGTGACTTCGGCCTCTTCAAAAAATGCGACGTTCTCGGCCTGTGTGCGTTGCGTGATGAAGGCGCCGATCACCGCATCGAGTTCTTCGGCGTGTTTGACGCGTTCGGCATTGGTCGCATAGCGCGGGTCGGTGATGAACTCGGGATGCCCGATCGAGCGGAACAGGCGCTCGGCCATTTTCTGCGTCGATGATGACAGGCAGACGTAGAGCCCGTCTTTGCACTGGTAGGCATTGCGCGGCCCGGCATTGGTCGAGCGGCTGCCGGTACGTGGCTTGACCTTGCCGGTGAGGCGGAAGTTGGCCGCCTGCGGTCCAAGCACCGCAAACATCGGATCGAGCAGCGGCAGATCAATGACCTGGCCTTTGCCTTTGTTGACTTCGACCTCACGCAAAGCGGTCATTACCGCAGCGGCACCATAAAGACCGGCGATGGTATCGGCGAGATACATCGGCGGCAGCACCGGTTCACGATCGGCAAAACCGTTGAAGGACGCGAAGCCCGACATGCCTTCAACCAGCGTGCCGAATCCCGGGCGTTTGCTGTAAGGGCCTTCCTGGCCCCAACCGGAAATGCGCACGATCACCAGCTTCGGATTCAGCTTCAGCAGTTCGTCCGGGCCGAGGCTCATTTTTTCCAGCGTGCCGGGGCGGAAACTCTCGATGAAAATCTGCGCCGACGGGATGAGTTTTTTTAACAGCTCCCGCGCTTCGGGTTTGCGTAATTCCAGGCCGAGGCTTTTTTTGCTGCGGGCGTAGATTTTCCAGTTGATCTGGACGTCTTTGGTTTTCCAGGCGCGCAGCGTGTCACCGGCCGGCGGTTCGACCTTGATGACTTCCGCGCCGAAGTCGGCGAGGAACTGCGTCAGCATATTGCCGGCGACCAGTCGCGACAGGTCGAGCACGCGTACGCTGTTCAGCGTGCCCTTTGCGCCGGGTTCATAATTTCTGCGGGGTAGTGTTGCCATCACTCAGCCTTGCCGTTTATGGAGCAGCGCGCGGATGGATTACGACAGGAACCGCCAAGCCATGAAAATCGCGTGAAGCGGTGGCCTGGCCAAAGGTCGACTTGCCATCAGGGCGCCTGCGGAAAAAACCGCGTGGTCCGCAGCGACGGACCGCGCGATTGATACGATCACTCGGGTTTGATGCCGGATTCCTGCGCGACTTTACGCCAGCGCACGATCTCGTTATTGACGAATTTGGTGAACTGTTCGCGCGACATCACGCTCGGTTCGGAGCCTTCGCCGGCAAACTTCTGTTTCAGGTCGGCGGATTGCAGCGCCTTGTTCAGTTCGGTGGCCAGACGGTTGATGATGTCGTTCGGCGTTTTTGCCGGCGCTGCGAGGCCCCACCAGAATTCGGCCATGTAGCCGGGCACGCCGGATTCGGCGATGGTCGGCAGTTCCGGCATGAAACCGGAACGTTTTTCACTGCCGACAGCCAGCGCTTTTAGGCGCCCTGCCTGTACCGAAGTCATCGCCGAAGGCAGGCTGGTCATCACCAGTTGCGTATGGCCGCCCATCAGGTCGGTCAATGCCGGCGCGACGCCTTTGTAAGGCACGTGCACGATGTTGATATTGGCCATGCGCTTGAACAGTTCTGTTGCCAGATGGTTGTGGCCGCCGGTGCCGGTCGAACCGTAATTGATCTGGCCCGGCTTCGCCTTGGCCAGCGCAATCAGCTCACGGGTGTTTTTCACCGGCAGCGACGGATGCACAACGACCAGCAGCGGACCCCGCGCCATCATGCCGATGTAGGCAAAGTCGCCCATCGGGTCATAGGCCATTTTCTGGCGCAATGCGGCATTGGCGGTGAAGGAGGCCTGCACGTTGACGATGGAGTAACCGTCGGGTGGTGATTTGGCGACGTTGTCGGCACCGATCATGCCGCCGGCGCCGCCGCGGTTGTCGATGACGATCGGCTGGCCCAGTCCGGGGGCCATCGCCTGCGCGGTGATGCGGGTCAGCACATCATTGCTGCCGCCGGGCGGATAGGGCACGACAAAGCGGATCGGTTTTGAGGGCCAGGCCTGGGCGTAAACATTGCCCGCGCAGATGGCGAGCAGCAGCGCGGCGAATGTGCGCGGCAGGGTTCTCATTGATCTCTCCTCGTTGTTGTTATGACTGCAACGCCGGAGGCCCGGACGGCTGCAGCGTCAGCGGATTTCCATGCCGTTGGCGATCTGGCGCTCGATCAGCCGCGCTTCGTTGCGCAGGATCGTCGCCAGTTCCTGTACGCGGCGATCCGCCATGCGGCTGGAGATTGCCGAGATCGACAGCGATGCGAAAGGCACGCCGCTCTGGTTGCGCAGCGCCTGACCGATCGACCGTACGCCGGCCAGCGTCGGCGTTTCACGCACGGCGTAGCCGAGCTTCTGCGCCTTGCGCGCCTGCGACATCAGCGTCGGCGCATTGAGGCCGTGTTCCTGCAAACGCGGTTCGTTGCTGGTGATGATGCCTTTGAACTCATCTTCCGGCAGCGCAGCCAGAATCGCGAGGCTGCCGGTGCCGACGCCCAGCGGCCGGCGCATGCCGACTTCCAAGGTGAAGGTTTTGATCGGGAAGGTGCCTTCGTGACGGTCGATGCATACTGCATCGAGACCGCTGCGCTGGGTCAGGAACACGGTGTCACCGGTCGCTTCGGCGATGGGCGTCATCGCCGGATGACAGATTTCGCGCAGGTTGAAGCGCGGCGCCGCAGTCAGACCCAGTTCGAAAGCCATGGGGCCGAGGAAATAACGGTGGGTCTCGGAATCCTGTTGCACCATGCCCTCGTGAGCCAGGCATTTCAGCATGCGGTGCACGGTGGGCCGTTGCAGATTGGTGCGCGTCGCAAGATCCAGCAGGCGCGAGCCGGCGCGGTTGTGTGCGGCGATCTCCCGGAGCAGCAGGAGCGCGCGTTCAATACTTTGAGTGCCGGTGAGGCGACCTTGTGAATCGTCGCCGGAATTTTTTGCCTGAGCCATAACTTAGTCCGAATCGTGAGACTTGGGAGCGGGGATTATGCCACCGTGTCCGTCCTAGCGGAATAGCCTGTCTTATGCTATCTTTTTGAGGACTATTTTTGGCC
>CBHTVL010000195.1:0-5134 GCA_966096475.1 uncultured Burkholderiales bacterium | reverse complement strand
CTCGCGGCGGCCGCGGACCACGGCAGCGACGGTTGCGCCGCTGCTGCGGGCGAGCAATTGCAGCTCTTCAACGCTTTCGGCGTAATCCGGCAAACCGAAATCCAGCGCCACCACTACCACCTTGGTGCCGCTACCCGGGCGATCAAACATCAGATAAGTTCAATAAAAACAATTACTTATCTTGTTTTTCGTCCATCTGCAGGCTGACTGCACGTGCCGGCACCACGGTGGAAATTGCATGCTTGTAGACCATCTGCGTGACGGTGTTTTTCAACAGCACCACGTACTGGTCAAAAGAGTCCACTTGCCCCTGCAGCTTGATGCCGTTGACGAGATAAATCGACACGGGGATGTGTTCCTTGCGCAAAGCGTTCAGGAACGGGTCTTGTAGCAACTGCCCTTTATTACTCATGGTACCCTCTTGGTTTTGTTATTCGAACAATCACTCTAGCCTAATTTTTCCCGTCTGGCCATAGAGTTAGCTGCGTTTGGCCGCGCGGTTTGCAAAGGGATTCCGGCCAGTTTTGAACTCAACCCTGAGCGGCGTTCCGGTGAGTTTGAACACATCCCGGAAGAATCGTTCCAGATAGCGGCGGTAGGACTCCGGAACGCCCTCCAAAGCCGTACCGTGAACGATGATCCGCGGCGGGTTGGAACCGCCCTGGTGGGCGTAACGCATTTTCGGCCGGACCATGCCGGAACGGGGCGGCTGCTGTTGCTGGACCGCCATCATCAGCGCCCGGGTCAGCCGCGGCGTCGCCAGTTCGGCCATGGCTGCGGCATAGGCCTCGTCCGCGGAACGCAGCAAGGCACCGATGCCCTGCCCCTCCAAAGCGGAAATGAAGTGAAAGCGTGCGAAATTGAGGAAATTCAGTTTGCGCGCGGCATCGCGCTTGATCTGCTCGCGCTCGCCTTCATCAAGCCCTTCCCATTTATTGACGGCCACCACCAGGGCACGCCCCTCTTCCAGGATGAATCCCGCAATGTGCGCGTCCTGCTCGGAAATTTCCTGCCGCGCATCGAGCACGAGGATGGCGATATTGGCGTCGGCAATCGACTGCAGCGTCTTGATCACCGAAAATTTTTCAACGGCCTCATCGACCTTGCCGCGCTTGCGCATGCCGGCGGTATCCACCAGGGTGTAGCGCTTGCCTTCGCGCTCAAAATCGATGGAAATCGAATCGCGTGTGGTACCCGGCAGATCGAATACCACCACCCGCTCTTCGCCGAGCAGCGCATTGACCAGCGTTGACTTGCCGACATTGGGCCGTCCGACAATGGCAATCTTGGGATGCTTGGATTCGTCTTCTTTGTCGCGATCCGGCGCCGGAAACTCCTCCAGCACCAGATCCATCAAATCGCTGACATATTCGCCATGCGCCGCGGAGATCGCCAGCGGTTCGCCCAGTCCCAGCGCGTGGAATTCGGCAGTCGACATCGCCGAATTCATGCCCTCAGCCTTGTTGACGATGACCCAGATCCTGCGACCGCTACGGCGCAACTCCTCGCCGATCTCGCGATCCTGTGCCGTCAATCCGGCGCGCGCATCAACAATGAACAGCACGACATCGGCCTCGTCCACCGCCTGCCGCGTCTGTCGCGCCATCTGGTGGTAAATGCCTTCCTTGGTGACCGGCTCGAAACCGCCGGTATCCACAACGAGATAGGATTTATTGCCGACCCGGCCTTCACCGTAATGGCGGTCGCGGGTAATCCCCGGCGCATCCACCACGATTGCTTCGCGGGTACGGGTCAGCCGGTTGAACAGCGTCGACTTTCCAACGTTGGGCCTGCCGACGATAACAACTGTGGGTTTCATGTCAAAAATACCGCTGATGCCGCATGACTGCTGCGGCCGATTGAAAATCGGTGCGGCGCGCCAAAGGCCGCGCCGCGGTTAGCAGTCCCCGGTTACCGGACTGCTGTTACTGGATGTTGATCGCAAAGACCCCGCCGTTGCGGGTCTGCACCAGGAACGTGGACAGGTCGATGGCGACCGGCGGCACCTGGATCGGGCTGCCGTCAGTCGCGATGCGCGCGACGAACGCGCCATCTTCGCGCGACAGAACATGCACATAACCCTGGTAATCGCCGACGATCACATAACGCCCCAGCGCCAGCGGCGCGCTCGCCCAGCGCCCTGACAGTTTGTCCTGTTTCCACAATGCCGAACCGGCGCGGCGGTCATAGGCCTGCACTGCGCTTTGATCGTCGGTGACATAAACAAAGCGCGCATCAATCCCGATGCCGGCAATGCTCGACACATCCCTTGCCCATGCCGTCTCGCCGCGCTGCGCGTCAAAACAGGCAACCCGTCCCTGGAAGGCCACGGCGCAGACCTGCGCACCATCGACCACCGGCAGGCTGGTTACATCAGTCACACGCTCAAGCTCTGTGGTGCCCTTGGGCAGCGCCACGACGGATTCCCAGCCGACGTTACCGGTCTGCAGCGCAATCGCCACCAGACGGCCGCCGGCAAAACCGGCAAATACGGCGCCGCGCTCAACCACAACACCGGCATAACTGCGCACCGCCAGTGACGGCAGCGCACGCTGATAAACCCAGCGCTGTTTGCCATCCGCCGCATTCAGGCCATAGATCCGGCCGTCACCGGTCCGGACCACGACCAGACCTTCGGCGCCGGCGGGCGGCGACAGTACCTCACCGGTCAGTTGCACTTTCCAGACCGGCTTGCCGTTGGGCTCAAAAGCCAGCACTTCACCACGCGGAGTCCCGGCCAGGATCAGGCCGGAGCCGAAACCAACGCCGCCGGAGATCGGCGTGCCCGCCTCAAAACGGACCTGCTGCGCACCGTTGGCGGCATTAAAACCGGCAATCTGTCCCGAAGCGCCGGCGGCATAAACCGTATTGCCGATGGATACCGGATAAAAAGCATGCCTCTGCGCACCACTCACGCTGCCCTGCCAGACCACGCGCATTGTCGCGCGGGATTCGAAGGTCACCAGTTCCGCTGCTTTCTGCTTGGTACCCGCACCAAACCAGCCGTCATAGGTGTCGGATATGGTCTGACATCCCTGCAGCAGCAGGACGGCGGCGAGCAGCGACAGGCGGCGCATTACTTGCTCTCACCCAGTGCGTCGAGTTTCAACTGCACGATCTGGCGAGTCGGACTGGCTGCATCGCTTTTCTCCAGTGCGATCTGATAAGCCGCGCGCGCTTCTGCACGTTTGCCGTCAGCGAACAGTGCGTCACCTTTGACGTCCGCATACAGTCCGTCGAAGCTGTCGCCGTGCTTGGCTTCAAGCAGCTTCAGCGCCTCAGCCGGATTTTTCTCGTCGAGCAGCACCCGTGCAAGCCGCAGCCGCGCCACGTCGCGCGCTTCTTCTTCCTTGGCGTTGTCGATCACCCACTGCAACTGGGTTTTCGCCGCCGGCAGGTCGCCGGTATCGAAGTTGCTTTTGGCCGCCGCCAGTGACGCCATGGTGGCGTATTGAGTCGACGCATATTTGTCGACGATCTGCGCAGCGATGTCGCGCACCTTCTTGGCATCATTGGCGCGGTCCGCACGCTGCATCTGGTCGAACAGCGCGAGCGCTGAAGCCGCCTGCGAGTTGCGGTAATAGTGCCAGCCGCGGATGCCGCCAACCACCAGCAGGCCGGCGACGACGGTCACGATGACCAGCTTGCCGTATTGCGCCCACCAGGCTTTGATTGCCGCCAGCTGTTCCTGCTCTTCAAGATCGTAAGCCATTGATTTACCTGTTTTTTATGGTCTCGCACGCTTCGGACAGCGAAACGCGCACCTGTTCCTGCTCAACCCGTAGCGACTTCACTGACAGCAGGCCCGCCTGCGCTTCATCGTCGCCGATGATCACTGCAAACCGCGCGCCGCTGCCATCCGCTTTTTTCATCTGCGACTTGAAGCTGCCGCCGCCGCAATGCAGGATGACCGCAAGTCCCGCATCACGCATCTGTTCCGCCACCTGCTCCGCCCAGACCGTCGCCGCATCACCCTGACGAACGATATAGGCATCCGCCACCGGCTCAGCCACCGCCGCACCGCTATCCACCAGCAAGGCCAGCAGCCGCTCAACACCCATCGCGAACCCGCAGGCCGGCGCCGGTTTGCCGCCGATCTGTTCAATCAAACCATCATAACGGCCGCCGGCGCATACCGTGCCCTGCGCGCCCAGACGGTCAGTCACCCACTCGAAAACGGTGCCATTGTAATAGTCCAGCCCGCGCACGAGGCGCGGATTGATGCGGAAGGCCAGCCCGGCTGCACGCAGCGAAGCCTGCAGCGCGGCAAACGCCTGCGCGGATTCGTCATCCAGATCGTCGGCCAGTTGCGGCGCCGCCTCGATCACGGCCTGCATCGCCGGATTTTTGCTGTCGAGCACGCGCAACGGATTGCTGTGCATGCGCCGCTTGGCATCCTCATCGAGCTCGCCGACCCGGCTTTCCAGATAAGACACCAGTTTCGCACGATAACGCCCGCGTGCTTCGGATGATCCGAGTGAATTGATTTCGAGGGTAATCCCGTCGAGTCCCAGTTGTTTCCACAGGCGCGCGCACATCAGGATGTGCTCGGCATCAATGTCGGGGCCGGCAAAACCCAGCGCCTCAACACCGACCTGATGAAACTGCCGGTAACGCCCTTTCTGCGGCCGTTCATGACGGAACATCGGCCCGCGGTACCACAACCTTTGCGGCCCCGGATACAGCAGATTGTGTTCGATCGCCGCACGCACGCAGGACGCCGTACCTTCCGGACGCAGCGTCAGCTGTTCGCCGTTGAGTTCGTCCTTGAAGGTATACATTTCCTTCTCGACGATATCCGTCACCTCACCGATAGAACGCACGAACAGTTCGGTGCGCTCCAGGATCGGCATGCGGATCTCGCGATAACCATAGGCATGCAGCCAGCGCTGTACCGTGCTCTCGAAAAACGCCCAGTAACGCGCATCATCCGGCAGCACGTCATTCATCCCGCGTACGCCCTGCACCTTGTTGGCCATATTCCTGGAGTCCGTCCGGTCAGCGCGCCGCGGAAACAGCCGCTTCGGCAACACTGTAATGATCGCGCACGTACTGGTCGACGATACGCTGGAATTCTTCGGCGATCTGGTCGCCCTTCAGCGTCACGGTTTTCACGCCGTCAACAAACACCGGC
>CBHTVL010000194.1:0-5143 GCA_966096475.1 uncultured Burkholderiales bacterium | reverse complement strand
CACCCGGGCGATCAGGGTAGTCTGGGCGCGCGCCCCCGTGACCCGATCATGCAAATGCCAGCCCGCGGTTCCGCTGGCCAGCATCAACAGTGCCGCTGCCGCATACGGATGCCAGGAGCGGCGCCGGGTCATCCGGTTGATGCGCAGGCGCTCGGGCAGCGCTTCCACCAGCAAATCATCATAGGCGTCGTGCAACTGGCTGTTTTGTACGCGATAAGCCGCGACACGCTGCGCTGCAGCGTCGTTTTGTGCCAGGTATTCGTCGATTTCGGCGGCGCGGACCGGTGGCAGGGCGCCATCGACGTACGCCTGCAGTTCCGCCTCGGTGACCGGAGCCGCGTTCATTTGACAACCTTCAGCGGATTGGCCTCGGGCAGCCCCTGCAACAGCCGCCGCAAACGCTCACGTCCGCGCGACAGCCGCGACATCACCGTGCCGATGGGCACTTCCAGGACACGGGCCGCTTCTTCATAAGTCATCTGTTCCAGCCCGATCAGCAACACGACGGCACGCTGCTCTTCCGGCAAAGCCTGCAGCGCCGCATCGAGATCGCGTATCTCCAGCCGGTCCGAAGCCTGCAGCGGGGGCGTATCGGCAAAAGCATCGGCCGCCACATCATCAATCGGCACCAGCCGGTTGGCGGCGGCACTGCGCACCTGATTGATGAAAATGTTGTGCATGACGGTAAACAGCCAGGCGCGCAGATCTGTTCCTTCGCGCCACAGGGATTGTTTGAGCAGGGCGCGCTCCAGCGCATCCTGTACCAGGTCGTCAGCCGCGCTGATATCCCCGGTCAGCGCCCGCGCATAGCGGCGCAGACGGGGGATGTACTGCATGGTGCGGGTGGCGAACGATTCGACAGGTTGGTCCAACGGGCCCTGACTCCTGAACAAAAGACGGTGCGGATTTATTCCGCCTGAACCGGGCCTATTCTACGCACCCGGAATGGCCCGAAAAAGCGGATTTCAACAGCGCAAAAGAACTGCGCGCAGCCTTCAAACCAGAAAAATCGTGGCCAATCCGAGAAAAATGAAAAAACCGCCGCTGTCGGTAATGGCAGTGATCATGACACTCGATCCAATCGCCGGATCGCGGTCGAATTTCTGCATCACCAGCGGAATGACCACCCCCATGATTGCCGCCAGCAGCAGATTCAGCGCCATGGCGCCGGTCATCACCAGCCCGAGCTGCCAGCTGTGATAAATCAGGAACGCAAACAGACCGACGATGCTGCCCCAGATCAGCCCGTTCAAAGCCGAAACGCTGATCTCTTTCACAAAAAGCGCGCGGGCGTTGTCGCGCGTAATCTGGCCCAGCGCCAGCGCCCGGACGATCATCGTTGTCGTCTGGTTGCCGGAATTGCCGCCGATACCCGCGATAATGGGCATCAGGGCCGCCAGCGCCACCAGCTGCGAGATCGAATTTTCGAAAACGCCGATCACCCGCGAGGCAATAAATGCCGTCACCAGATTCACCGCCAGCCACGCCCAGCGGTTACGCACGCTTTTCCAGACCGACGCAAACAGATCCTCATCTTCGCTCAGGCCGCCGGCTGCCAGCGTTTCAGTGTCTTTCGATTCGCGGATGTAATCCACGACGGCATTGACCGTCATCCGCCCGACCAGACAACCGTCGGCATCGATTACCGGCGCGGAAACCAGGTCGTAGCGTTCAAATGCGCTGGCGGCATCATGGGCATCCTGTTCCGGCATGAAACTGGTGTAGTCGCGGATCATCACATCAGCCACCAGCGTGTCGGGATCGCTGACCAGCAGCCGGTTCACCGGCAGCAGGCCCTGCAGACGCTCTTCCCGGTCAACGACAAACAGCTGATCGGTGTGGTCGGGCAACTGATCCAGCCGGCGCAGATAACGCAGCACCACTTCCAGGGTCACGTCCTCGCGGATCTCGATCATTTCGAAATCCATCAGCGCACCGACTGCTTCCTCGGGGTAGGACATTGCCGCACGCAGCTGTTCCCGGTCTTCCGTGGACAGCGACTTGAACACATCGAGAATGACTTCCCGCGGCAGATCGGGCGCAAGGTCGGCGATTTCGTCGGTATCGAGCTGTTCCGTGGCGGCAACCAGCTCGTCCTCGTCCATGTGCGCAATCAGCGTCTCACGGACAGCGTCCGAGGTTTCCAGCAGGATCTCGCCATCGCGTTCTGCCTTGACCAGATCCCAGACCACCAGACGCTGCTCCAGGGGCAGCGCTTCGAGGATGTAGGCAATGTCCGCCGGATGCAGACGATCAAGCAGTTGTTGCAGCTCGTTCAGGTGCTGGCGGTGAACCTGGGATTCCACGGACCCGCTGCGGGCATCCCCTTCGCGGGATACCAGATTTTCGACCAGCTCGTGCCGATGCAGCAGCTCGACCACCTGCTCAAGGTGCGTCTCGGTAGCGGTCCTTTTTTCCTGTTTTTCAGCCACAGGCGCTTTCAGTGGGGGTGCGATTGCGGAATCTGCGGCGACATTCTAGGTAGATCACGCCGCAGTGTCCAAGAATCATTCCTGAATGGCAGCCGGACCATCACAAAAAAGCTGCAGTCGGGCGCCGTGGGCCGGGCCGCCCCATCCGTCAGCGGCTGCGTTGATGCAGGCGTTCCGCAGCCAGTGCAGCCAGCTGCGTCCATTGGTCGAGTTGCGGCGCTGAAATGATCTCCACCGACGGATACCAGAGACAGCGGTGATCACCGCCGTGCGCCCAGTAGTGAAAAGGCGGACGTTCAGCGGGATACAACAGCCACGCCGGCTTGCCCAGCGCCCCGGCAAAATGGGCGTTGGCGTTACTGGTGGTGATCAGCAGATCACAGGCCTCGATGATGGCCAGCACTTCTTCAAGATCCCGGTAATAATCCACCGTATCGAAATGCACGGGTTGCAGCCCGGGCTCCAGTTGCGCCCGCTCGGATGCGGTATCCCCGTACTGCACATCCACAAACTGCACGTCCGGTACTGACAACAAGGGCAAAAAATCGCTCAGGCCGGCGCTTTTCACCTTGCCCATGCGTCCGGCCCGGACGCTGCGCCAGGACAGCGCCACCTTGAACGCCGGCCCCAGCTGTTCGCGATAATGCGCGACCCGCTCCGGCGCCGCCTTGAGCACTTGCCGGGGTTGCCGCGCAAAGTGTTCCACGGACTGCCGGAAAAACCCGGGCAGTGAACCTGCAAAAACCGCTGAACCGGCATTCGCCAGCGCCTCTGCCGGCGGATCGGCCAGCGGCACAAAATGAAGTGCGGGAAACGCGCGCTGATACGCCGGCAGCAGCCGGCGGTCGACTTCGTAGACAAACGGCTGTCCTGCAGCTGTCAATTCCGGCAGCAATGTCGAAAACAGGATCTGGTCGCCGATCCCCTGCTCGCACCACACGCCCGTCGGGCCTGCGCCTGAAGAACCCGGCCCGGCCCAGGATGGCAAACGCTCAAAAATCGCCATCGACTGCGGATCCTTGCGCATGTTGTCGCGGTAACTGCCGTGCACCCGACGCATTTCATACGCGGGCCAGGCCGCGGCAAACTCACGTCGCGACAGGCGCGCCAGCGCCAGATTGTGATGCGCATCCGCGAGATCGGGTGCGAGGCTGATGGCGCGTTCGTAACTGGCGATCGCAGCGTCACTGTCGCCCAGTTCCTGCTGCGCAAAACCCAGTCCGTTGTACCCGCGCGCATCACCGGGCCACTTGGCGGTCATGATGCGGAAATCCGCAGCCGCCCCTTCGCTATCGCCGGTCTCCATCCGCGCATTGCCGCGGTTGTTGCGCATGTCGGGATTGTCCGGGACCAGTTCCAGGGCGCGGTCGTAGGATTTCAGCGCGTCCCCGGAACGCCCCAGCTCCACCAGCGTATTGGCGCGGTTGAAATGCAGCAACGCCACCGCAGGCATGCGCCGGACGGCCTCATCAAAACTGTTCAAAGCCTCATCGAAGCGCTTCAGCATGAACAGCACATTGCCCTGCGCGCACCAGGTCTCGGCCTGCGCGGGAAGCGCTGCAATCGATAACTTAAAACTGCCGAGCGCCTCTTCCAGACGTCCCAGCCGCTGCAGTGCAACCCCGCAACCGAACAACGCTTCCGCATGTTTCGGATCCAGTTCTGCGGCCCGTTGATAACTGGCCAGTGCCGCCTCCGTGGATCCGGTCTCGGTGTAAATACGCCCCATCAGCACATGCGCTGAAACCAGATCCGGCTGTTCATTCAGCGCGGCACTTGCGAAGTAATGTGCTTCCGAAAATGCACCGGTATCGACTTTCAGCTGTGCCAGCTGGCACAGCGCTTCCGCATTGCCGGGTTCGGCGGCGAGAAGTTTTCGCAGTACCTGCTCGGCCTGGTCAAGACGACCCTGCCGGCGCAAAGCCAAAGCCTCCTTGAGACGGGGTGTCGCGTTTTTGGCCATCAGGGCATCAGGACAAACTGACGCGGGGTGCAGCGGCGTCATCGTTCACGCCGGCCGCAAGATCGGCACGCAGCTGCGCCACGGCCTCCGTCCAGCTCAGATCCGTGCTCTGGCGATAAACCGTAAACCGCGGAAACCAGGGCGAAATACGGCCCTGCGCCATCCATCGCCATTCCGCCGGATTGGGAATCAGCACGCGCGCACGGCCATTGAGTCCCGCCAGCAAATGCATATTGGCGTTGCTGACGCCGACGTATTCCTGCAAATGGCTCAACAGCGCCAGCATATCCTCAAGGTCGGCGTTGACCGCCGATGCGTCATGCACCGTTTTCCCGGTCAGCGCTGCGAGTCGTTCGGTTTCCCCCGCTTCGGGATTGCGCTGCAGGCTGATGATCGTTCCGGCAAAATCACGCACACCATCGGCAAGCACTTCCAACGGAACTTCTTTGGTCAGTACCTGATCGCGCCAACCCTTCTGATCGATCCGTTTCGTTCCGCCGCGCCAGGTCACTGCAAGATACGGCGGCGGACCAAAGTCCTGCAGCAAGCTGCGCATGGCTTCAACCCGTGGCTGCAGCGGCTGCAATGGCAAGGGCGTACCCAGCGGCGCATCCGTCTGCATCACCTTTTCCAGGACCATCGGCAGATCGCCGACGACCAGCGTGATATCGCGTTGCGGCAGCGCTTCGCCATGAACCAGCAATCCGTCAAACAGCCCGGTTCGCTCCAGAAACACCTTGATCTTGCG
>CBHTVL010000193.1:0-5145 GCA_966096475.1 uncultured Burkholderiales bacterium | reverse complement strand
GGTGCGGGAAGATCTGGGTTTGACCGGTGCCAATGATGACGCTATCGGGTGATCCGGCCAGCAACTGGCCGGCGGCTTCCGCGCTCAGGTCGGAGACCGTCGTTACAGCCCAGGGCAGCGGCGGGGCGTCGGGGATGACAATGAGGGGGTGTTCGTAACGGCTACCGTTGACGGACAGGTAACCCGACCCGTATCCGGTCAGCGTGTAGCCGTTCCTGGTGTTCGCCAGATGCAGTTTCATGGCCTAATCTTTGCCGGGAGTGGCCCGCTTCGCTACAATTATACGTTTTCCGCCCTGAATACGCGTTTCCGCCCGTGTCCGGAAGACCGCCGGAACCGCACGGCGGCAGTTGAAAACGTTTTTTCGCCACCCACTGCATCGCACCGAGACCGGCTCATGGAAGAGTTTTCGCGCATCAAACGCCTGCCCCCTTACGTTTTTAACGTGACCGGGGAGCTGAAACTGGCCGCCCGCCGGCGCGGTGAAGACATCATCGACTTCAGCATGGGCAACCCGGACCAGCCGACGCCGCGCCACATCGTCGACAAGCTGATCGAATCGGTGCAGCGCACGGATACCCATGGTTACTCCGTATCCAAGGGCATTACCCGGCTGCGCAAGGCAATCTGCAACTGGTACAAAACCCGTTACGACGTCGACCTGGATCCGGAATCCGAAGCCATCGTCACCATCGGTTCGAAAGAGGGCATTGCGCACCTGGCGCTGGCAACCCTCGACCGCGGCGACATCGTGCTGGTGCCGAATCCGAGTTACCCGATCCACATCTACGGACCGGTAATTGCCGGCGCCGACATCCGTCATGTGCCGATGCACGCCGGCGTGGATTTTTTCGCGGAACTTGAACAGTCGATCCGCGACTCCTATCCCAAGCCGAAGATGCTGATCGTGAACTTCCCGAGCAATCCGACGACGCAGTGTGTGGATCTGGCGTTTTTCGAGCGGCTGATCGCGATTGCCAAGGAGCACGACATCTATGTCGTACACGATCTGGCCTACGCCGACATCGTGTTCGACGGTTACAAGGCGCCGTCCATTCTGCAGGTGCCGGGCGCGCGCGATGTCGCGGTTGAATTCTTCACAATGTCGAAGAGTTACAACATGGCCGGATGGCGCGTCGGTTTCATGGTTGGCAACCGCGATCTGGTTACTGCACTGGCGCGGATGAAGAGTTATCACGATTACGGCACGTTCACGCCGATCCAGGTGGCCTCGATCATCGCCCTCGAGGGACCGCAGGATTGCGTCGAGAACGTGCGCCAGATCTATCAGGGCCGCCGCGATGTGCTGTGGTCCGGCATGAACGCCATGGGCTGGAAAGTCGACAAGCCCCAGGCCACGATGTACATCTGGGCGCCGATTCCGGAGCCGTACAAGGCGATGGGCTCGCTCGAGTTTTCGAAAAAGCTGCTGCTCGACGGCAAGGTGGCGGTTGCACCGGGCACCGGTTTCGGTCATTACGGTGACGGCCACGTGCGTTTCGCGCTGATCGAAAACGAAGCGCGGACCCGTCAGGCAATCCGCACCATCAAGGAAATGTTCCGCAAGGACGGGCTGCTGTAATCGGTCCCGGGAAACAGGAAAGAAGCGCAAAACAATGAAACCGATCAATGTAGGCCTGCTCGGCATCGGCACTGTCGGCAGCGGCACGTTCAAGGTGCTTCAGCGAAACAGCGAGGAGATTTCGCGCCGCGCCGGCTGTTCGATTCGCATGACGGTTATTGCCGACAAGGATACCGCCCGCGCCAAGTCGATCGTTGGCGACGCGGCACGCGTCACGGCAGATGCCAATGAAGTGGTGAGCAGTCCGGATGTCGATATCGTTGTTGAACTGATCGGCGGCTACGGCATCGCCAAGGAAATGATCCTCAAGGCCATCGCCAACGGCAAACATGTGGTTACGGCGAACAAAGCCTTGCTGGCGCTTCATGGCAACGAGATTTTTTCGGCGGCGCGCGCCAAGGGTGTCATGGTCGCCTTCGAGGCGGCGGTCGGCGGCGGCATCCCGATCATCAAATCGCTGCGTGAGGGTTTGACCGCCAACCGCATCGAGTGGATCGCCGGCATCATCAACGGCACCAGCAACTTCATCCTGTCGGAGATGCGCGCCAAGGGCGCGGCCTTTGCCGACGTTCTGAAAGAAGCGCAGCGCATGGGTTACGCCGAGGCGGATCCGACCTTCGATATCGAGGGCGTGGACGCAGCGCACAAGCTGTCGATCATGGCCGCCATCGGCTTCGGCATTCCGGTGCAGTTTGAAAAAGCCCATGTCGAGGGCATCTCGAAGCTGGCGCAGGAAGACATCCGTTATGCCGAGGAACTCGGTTACCGCATCAAGCTGCTGGGCATTGCCAAGCGCAAGGCGACCGGATTCGAACTGCGGGTGCACCCGACGCTGATTCCTTCTCACCAGCTGATTGCCAATGTCGAGGGCGTGATGAACGCCATTCTCGTTAAAGGCGATGCGGTCGGGCAGACCATGTACTACGGCGCCGGCGCCGGTTCCGAACCGACGGCTTCAGCGGTGGTGGCGGATCTGGTGGATGTGGCGCGCATGCTGACCGCCGATCCCGAAAACCGCGTGCCGCATCTGGCCTTCCAGCACGATCAGCTGTCGGCCGTGCCGATCCTGCCGATGGGGGAAGTCGAGACTTCGTATTACCTGCGGCTGCGTGTCGCCGACAAGGCGGGCGTGCTCGCGGACATCACCCGCATTCTGGCCGACCAGTCGATTTCGATCGAGGCGCTGGTGCAGAAGGAGCCCCGTGCCGGCGAGCAGCAGGTCGACATCATCATGCTGACTCATCTGACGCAGGAAAAGAAAATCGACGCCGCGATCCAGCGCATTGAAGCGCTGCCCGTGGTGTCCGGCAAGATCACCCGCATCCGTATGGAAGCGCTGCAATGAGCGTTCCCGCCTCACGTCTGGCCACGGCTTCGCCGGCTCGTTACGTCAGCACGCGCGGCCGCATGCCGGTGGCGCGCTTCTGTGACGTGCTGCTGGGCGGGCTCGCGCCCGACGGCGGTCTGGTTGTGCCGCAGACCTATCCGCGGCTGACGGCGGATGAACTGGCGGCTATGCGCAAGCTGTCCTACGCGGATCTGGCCTTTGCCGTGATCAGCCGCTTTGTCGACGATATTCCCGAGAACGATCTGCGCGGACTGGTGCATCGCGCCTACCGCAACGAAGTTTTCGGTTCGCCCGACATCACGCCGCTGAAAACGCTGGAACCCGGTCTGCACCTGCTGCAATTGTCCAATGGTCCGACGCTGGCCTTCAAGGACGTCGCCATGCAGTTGCTGGGCGAAATGTTCGAATATGTGCTGCAGCGGGAAGGGCGTACGCTGAATATTCTCGGTGCGACCTCCGGTGATACCGGTTCTGCGGCGGAATACGCAATGCGCGGGCGCAAGGGCATCCGCGTGTTCATGCTGTCACCGCACGGCAAGATGAGCTCTTTCCAGCGGGCGCAGATGTATTCGCTGCAGGACGCGAACATTTTCAACATCGCCATCCGCGGCGTGTTTGACGACTGTCAGGACATCGTCAAGGCGGTCAGCGGGGATGCGGCCTTCAAGAGCGCGCATCGCATCGGCGCAGTCAATTCAATCAACTGGGCGAGGGTGATTGCCCAGGTGGTGTATTACTTCAAGGGGTATTTTGCCGCGACCCGCAGCAACGACGAGCAGGTGTCTTTTGCTGTACCGTCGGGTAATTTCGGCAACATCTTCGCCGGTCATATCGCGCGCATGATGGGGCTGCCGATCCGCAACCTGATCCTCGCGTCGAACGAGAACGACGTTCTCGACGAGTTTTTCCGCAGCGGCCGCTACCGCGTGCGTTCGAGCCGCGAGACGATGCAGACCTCAAGCCCTTCGATGGACATTTCCAAGGCCTCGAACTTCGAACGTTTTGTGTTCGATCTGGTCGGCCGCGATCCGGCGATGGTGGCCCGTCTGTGGCGTGAAGTGGAAGACGCCGGCGGCTTCAATCTCGGCGAGTCGCCGTTCTGGCGCACCGTTGCGCAGTATGGTTTTGTCTCCGGACGCAGTTCGCACGCAGATCGCCTGTCGGCCATCCGCAAGATCAGCAGCCAGTATGGCGTCACCATCGATCCGCACACCGCCGACGGCATCAATGTCGGCTTGCAGCACCGTGAATCCGGCGTGCCGCTGATCTGCATGGAGACCGCCTTGCCCGCCAAGTTCGCGGAAACCATTCGCGAAGCACTGGGGCGCGATCCGGAAGTGCCGGCCGGTTATGAAGGGCTGGAAAGCCGCCTGCAGCGCGTTGCGGTGATGGATCCCGACGTGGAAGCGGTGAAGGCTTATATCGCCGGCCGCACCGGCTCATAAAAATTATTTAAAAACAAATACTTGAAATCGTCCTGAGGATGTTCAGGACGTTACTGCAAAACGCATCGTCAGGTCGACCGCGCGGATATCCTTGGTCAGCGCACCGATCGATATCCGGTCCACGCCGGTTTCCGCGATGGCGCGCACGTTCTCCAGCGTGATGCCGCCCGAAGCTTCCAGTTGTGCGCGTCCGGCAGTCCATTGCACGGCTTCGCGCATCTGCTCCAGCGACATGTTGTCGAGCAGCACCATTTTCACGCCGGCGCCGACGGCTTCATGCAGTTGTTCGATGGTTTCCACTTCGATCTGTATCCACTGCGCCTGAGCGGCGAGTTTTGCTGCGGCAGCCAACGCAGGCTTGACGCCGCCGGCTGCAGCGATATGGTTTTCCTTGATCAGGATGGCATCCCAGAGACCCATGCGGTGGTTAATGCCGCCACCGACAGTCACGGCATGTTTCTGCGCCACGCGCAAACCGGGCAGGGTCTTGCGCGTGTCGAGAATCGCCGCCCGGGTGCCGGTCACGGCGTCAACATAGGATCTTGTGACCGTAGCGACTGCGGACAGCAGCTGCAGAAAATTCAATGCGCTGCGTTCTGCCGTCAGCAGTGCGCGCGAGGAGCCGGTGAGATCGCACAGGCGTGTACCCGGTACAATGCGGTCACCGTCGCGCGCCAGCCATGTGACACGGGCGGCAGGATCGAGGCTGCGAACGCAGGCATCAAACCACTGCGTGCCGCAAAGCACTGCCGGCTGGCGGCAGACCACAT
>CBHTVL010000192.1:0-5161 GCA_966096475.1 uncultured Burkholderiales bacterium | reverse complement strand
CGAAGATGTCGGCGTTGCCGCCGGCAGGAAAGGGCACGACGACGCGTATGGGTTTCGCCGGATAGGGCTGGGCGCTTGCAGGCACGGCGACAAGGGCGATCGCGGTGGTGAGCAAACAGAGCAGGCCGGTGCGCAAGATCATGTTTTCTCCTGGTGTTCGAATTCCGGATTCAGGCCGCGGCTTTTGCCGGGATTCCGCCGCGCTGGACCCAGCGATAACGCTCGGTCAGCGAATCAGCGAGCGGCCGGCGCTTGCCGTCGGGCACCGCGATCCACATGCGCAGCAGGTGGCGCTGGCGTTCGGGTTCCGGGTAATCCTCATAGGCTTCGCGGGCATGCATCATCGTGTGGTTGTTGATCAGCTGGATATCGCCTTCCTGGAAGTCCATTGTCAGCATCAGTTCCGGACGATTGGCGATTTCCTGCACCGCCAGCAAAGCCTCGCGCTGCAGCGGCGTTGGCCTGTACTGTTCGCCGAAGCGCGAAGCGGATTCGTAATACACCAGGCTGCAGATGCGCGAGGTGACGCGGTCCTGGCAGGTGCTGAACATGGGGATGCTGAACCACGGTTTTTCTCCCGCAGGTTCCTCGCCGCGCCAGTCGAGGTGAAACAGCCCGTACAGCACCTCGAGCAGATCCGGGCGTTCCTCGCGCAGCACGTTGTGGATGGTCAGTGCGCTGGTCAGCTTGCTGGAGCCTCCCGATTTTGCGGTACGAAGGCAGAACAGCCCCAGCACATCGATCGGCAGCATGTCGGTATGGAAATCCATGCGCTGGCTGGTCTGGTAGGCGCGCGCGTTGGGGTCGCTGATCACACGTCCTTCGTCGCGCACATGGCCAAGCAGGTGGCCGCGCGCGTTCTGCGATACCGGAGTTCCGAAATAACTGGTGATGCCCCAGTAGATCAACTCGCAGTCGTTGTCGCTGTAACGGTTGCGCGGAATACCGCGGATCAGCTTGAAGCCGCGGCCGTTTTCAATGTCGTCGAGAATCGCATCGAGTTGTTTGCGCAGTTGCGGCAGCGGAAACGCATCGGGCGGGAAGGGAATGGCCGTGCTGTTTTGTTTGACCCGCGCCAGTGCAGCATCGATTTCCGCGATGTCGGCGGCGTCAAGGTGGCAGGTCCAGTCCCTGTCCTGCTGGATGGCCGGCCCGGTCCAGGCATCGGGGCTGGTGATCAGCGGATGGCGTGAAGACATGTACTGCCCTCAGTGATGCATGGCCTCGGCAACTGCTGACAAGGATGTGCAAATGCGGCGGACATGCTGTTGCCGACGGGCAGGCAAGCCGCGGCCGCGATCGTAAATCCCATACCGACCTCCTCCGGGTTTCTTGTATTGGGGTAACGAGATGCAACTGCTGACCGTATGTCACCATATCGATTTGTGGCGGTCAAACTCCGTAAAGTGGACCTGTGGCGGGGGCCGGGTTTCCCCGGCCCTATTCGTGGCAGCTCAGCTGAAATGCGCCGGTTGTGCCGTGGCGATGCGTGCCTCTCCGGGATGGCCACCGAGGATGTACGGCATGCTCAGGAAGGCAGTGGCGATGACCGGAATCATTGTTACGCCGATGACGGCAACATACTGGATGATGAATTGTTTGAGGGCGGGGTGCATGGCGGGACTCCTGTAAGGTTTTGATGGAGTCATTGTGAAGCGCCAGCATTAAATCCTGATTAACTGTGCGCGGCCCGGGGTTCAGGTCCGGAATCAGCCCAGTCGGGGATTGAGCAGGTCACGCAACCGGTCGCCGACGAGATTGATGGCGACGATGGTCACCAGCAGGGCCAGGCCGGGGAAAAAGCTGATCCAGTATTTGCCCGACAGCAGGTGGGCATAACCGTTGGCGATCAGCAGACCCAGCGAGGGTTCGGTGATCGGCAGGCCGAGGCCGAGGAAGGACAGCGTGGCCTCCAGCGCGATGGCCTGGGCGATCTGCACCGTGGCGACCACCATGACCGGCGGCAGCACATTGGGCAACACATGGCGCAGCAGGATGCGTGCGGTGCCGACACCCATGCACACTGCGGCCTCGACATATTCCTTGCGCAATTCCACCAGTGCCGCAGCGCGCACGGTACGTGCGTAATAGGCCCATTGCACGACCACCAGCGCGAGGATGATGCGGTCGATGCCCTGACCGGTCAGCGCGAGCAGGATCAGCGCCACCAGAATGGCCGGGAAGGACAGCTGCAGATCGACCACACGCATGATCAGTCCGTCGATCCAGCCACCGGCGCGTGCGGCAACCAGTCCGGCAATCATTCCGATGCCCAGCGCCAGAACCGTTGAGGCGACGCCGACGCCGAGGCTGATGCGCAGACCATAGAGAATGGCCGACAGCATGTCGCGGCCCTGATCGTCGGTGCCCAGCCAGTAGATCGGGCCGGCGCTGCTGCTTGCGCCGGGCGCGAGTTTGGCATCGAGGATGTCGAGTTGCGCCAGATCGTATGGGTTTTGCGGCGCAATCCATGGCGCGGCCGTTGCGGCAAGCAGCAACGCTGCCAGCAGCCAGAACGCGATCAGCGCAATGCGGTCGCGGCCATAGTGTGCGGCGAGCACATTGGCCGGCGCGGCTGTGGTGGTCATCGCGTTTCTCCGGTCTGCACCCGCGGATCAAGCACGGCATAAAGCAGGTCAACCAGCAGGTTGATCAGGATGAACAGGCTGACTGTCGCCAGCAGATAGGCAACGATCACCGGACGGTCAAGCACATTGATTGAATCGATCAGCAGCTTGCCCATGCCGGGCCATGCAAACACGGTTTCGGTAACGATGGCGAAAGCGATCAGTGAACCCAGTTCCAGTCCGGCGACGGTGACAATCGGAATCAGGATATTGGGCAGCACATGCGAGCGCACGACCGCGCGTTCACTGAGTCCTTTGGCGCGGGCGTAACGCACGTAGTCCTGCAGCATCGCGTCCTGGGTGCCGGCACGGGTCAGGCGGACCAACAGCGCCAGTTTGAACAGCGCCAGCGTGGTGGCGGGCAGCAGCAGGTGGCGCAGGCCGTCAGCGGTGAAAATGCTCAGCGGAATGCCGAAGACATCGACGGTGGCGCCGCGGCCGGTGGTCGGCAACCAGCCCAGTTGCACCGAGAACACCATGATCAGCATCAGCCCGACCCAGAAAGTCGGTAAGGCAAAGCCCAGCGTCGACAACGCCATGATTGAACGCGCCAGCCAGGAGCGCGGGCGCAGGCCGGCAATCAGGCCCAGCGGAATACCCAGCGTGACGGCGATCAGCATGGCCGTCAGCGCCAGTTCCAGCGTTGCCGGCATGCGTTCGAAAATCAGCGTGATCGCCGGCACGCTGGCGGCAAAGGAAATGCCGAGGTCGCCGCCGAGCGCGCCGCGGAAAAACAGCCAGTACTGTTCCCACAACGGCCGGTCGAGGCCGAGCAGCGCGGTGGCACGGGCGATTTCCGCCTGATCGGCCTGCGGATTGATCAGCAGATCGACCGGATTGCCGATGGCATAAACGCCGGCGAAGACCAGCAGCGACATCACAAACAGCGTGGCCGCACTCCAGGCCAGCCGGCGCAGCACATAACTCAGCACGATGGCGCCTCAGCGCGGGGTGAAGTGATGGGCAAAGGTGAACTCGTCGGTGCGCGGGACATAGGCCAGGTCCGCGCGCATCGCCCAACTGACCATCTGGTGATGCAGCGGAATGAAGGCGAGGTCCTGCATCGCCAGTGCACCGGCTTCGCGCGCCAGGGCTTCGCGTTTGCTGCGATCCACGCTGCCCAGCGCCTGTTCCATCAGGCTTTCGACTTTCGGATTGTTGTAACGGCCCCAGTTCCATGCGCCGTATCCTTTGTCCGCATTGGGTGCGGCAACCAGCGAACGCAGCGACAGGTCGGCGGCGAAGGAACCCCAGCCCAGCAGTGCGAAGCTGATTTCTTCCTTGCGCACACGGCCGAGAAAGGCGGACATCGGCGCCGCTTCAACGCGGGTCTGGATGCCGATGCGTGTCAGTAGCTGCGCGACGGTCTGCAGCACTTGCTCATCATTGATATAGCGATTGTTCGGACCGGCAAGTGTCACCCTGAAACCGTTCGGGTAACCGGCTTCGGCGAGCAGGCGCTTGGCACCTTCAGGGTCATAGGGTTCGACTTTCAACGCGCTGTTGTAACCGAACACGCCCGGCGACACGATATTGGCGGCCGGGACCGCAAGGCCTTCCATTACGCGTTCGGCAATGGCGCTGCGATTGATGGCTTTCGATATCGCACGCCGCACGCGCAGATCCATGAAGGGATTCGCGGGCAGCGGTTTGCCGTTGAGATCACTGACGCCGGGTGGCTGGCTGCGATACTGGTCCAGGTGCAGCAGGATGGTGCGCCAGGATGTCGTCTGGGTAACGTGTAATCTATTGTTTTTATTGATATTTTTTATGTCTGCTGACGGCACGTGTTCAATCACGTCGAGTTCGCCGGAGAGCAGCGCCGCGGTGCGCGACGGATCTGCCGGGACGATGCGCAGCGTGACCTTGTCCCATGCCGGCGCCTTACCCCACCAGTGTTCATTGCGCGTCAACTCCAGCCGGTCGCCGCGCTGGTAACGCAGATATTTGTACGGACCGGTGCCGACCAGTGCGCGGCCGGAATCAAAATCTTCAGGGCCGGCGTTCTGCGCGTGTTTTTTCGACACGATCAGAATCGAGTTCAGATCTTCGGGCAACGCACCATACGGATATTTGGTTTTCACCCGCAGCGTATTGGCATCGACCACCGTGGTGGAGGCCACGGCACGCACATAAGCGGCAAAGCCGCCGGGGCTGCCCTTGATCGACAGCGGTCGCGCCAGCGAGAAAGCGACATCCTCAGCAGTGAGCGGCGAACCGTCATGGAATTTCACGCCGCGCCGCAGATTGAATTCCCAAGTGGTCGCGTCGATCGCGCGCCAGCGTTCAGCAAGACCGGGTATGAGCCGGGTTTGCGGATCGACGTCGGTCAGCGATTCAAAGACATGCCGCGCTACCGTCAGATTGGGTTGTGCAGCGAGATACTGCGGGTCCAGCGAAGTGACTTCACCGGAGAGGCCGATGCGCAGTTCAGCGGCGCCGGCGCAGGCCGTGAACAGGCCCAGTGCGGCGCAGAGCAGTTGCAGATGTTTTGTCAGGGGGCGGTGTTTCATGGTGCAAGGATACCGCATGCC
>CBHTVL010000191.1:0-5189 GCA_966096475.1 uncultured Burkholderiales bacterium | reverse complement strand
CAACAAAACGGTTTTCGGCGTCGGCGACGAGCGGGCGAACTGGTTGTTTGTCGGCGAGGGTCCCGGCGCGGATGAAGATGCGCAGGGCGAACCTTTTGTCGGCCAGGCCGGCAAGCTGCTCGACAACATGCTGGCGGCCATCAACCTCAAGCGCGATACCAACGTCTATATCGCCAACATCGTCAAATGCCGGCCGCCGGGCAACCGCAATCCGCAACCGGATGAAGCCGCTGCCTGCGCGTCTTATCTGAAACGGCAGATCGAACTGATCCGGCCGAAACTGATTGTGGCGCTGGGCAAGGTGGCTGCGGTGAATCTGCTCGGCCGCGACGCGAGCATTGCCAGCCTGCGCGGCAGTGTCCACGATTGCGGCGGCATTCCGTTGATCGTGACCTACCATCCGGCCTATCTGCTGCGCACGCTGCCCGACAAGGCCAAGGCCTGGGAAGATCTTTGTTTTGCCGTGAACACGATGCAGGGCTTGCAATCGGCACAAGCCGCCGCCACCTAATCGATATTCAAACCGGTTTTGAGGAGTTGTTGATGAAAAAACTTAATATATTGATTTTATTGGTGTTTTCATTGATTTCCGGCGGCTGCGGTTATAACGACCTGCAGGCGACCGACGAGCAGATCAAGGCGAGCTGGGCGGAGGTGGTCAACCAGTATCAGCGCCGCAGCGACCTGATCCCCAATCTGGTGGAAACCGTGAAGGGCTTTGCGGCCCAGGAAAAGGATGTGCTGCTCGGTGTGACCAACGCGCGCTCCAAGGTTGGTTCGATCCAGGCAACGCCGGAACTGGTCAACGATCCGCAGGCTTTCGAAAAATTCGCCCAGGCACAGGCCGGGCTGTCGTCCGCGCTGTCGCGGCTGCTGGTGGTGGCTGAAAACTATCCGCAGCTGAAATCGGATGCCAATTTCCGCGACCTGCAGGCGCAGCTTGAAGGCACGGAAAACCGCATCACCGTCGCGCGCAAGCGTTACATTGATGCCGTACGCGAATACAACACCATCGTGCGTTCCTTCCCGAGCAATCTCACGGCGATGGTTTTCGGCATGAAGGAAAAAGCGCAGTTCACCGTCGAAAACGAGAAGGAAATCAGCAAGGCACCGAAAGTCGATTTCGGCAAGCCTGCGGCACCCGCGGCGCCGTCCAGCCCCGCCAACGAATACACGGTGCCGGCCACCAAGTAATCCATGCGCGGTTTGATGCAGTGGCGTGCGTGGGCCGGGGCTGTTTTGCTCGGCCTCGCCCTGCACGCCGGTGCCGCCAGCGTGGACATTCCGCCGCTCAAGGCGCGGGTGACCGACACTACCGGCACGCTGTCCGCGCAGAACATCGCGCGGCTGGAGCAGAAGCTGGCGGCCTTCGAACAGGAAAAAGGCGTGCAGGTGGCGGTGCTGATGGTGCAGACCATACAGCCGGAATCCATCGAGGAATACGCCGTGCGCGTATTCGAGCAATGGAAACTCGGCCGCAAGCGCGTGGACGACGGCGTGTTGCTGGTCATCGCCAAGGATGACCGCAAGCTGCGCATCGAAGTCGGTTACGGACTCGAAGGCGCGCTCAACGATGCGACGGCCAAACGCATCATCAGCGACGACATCGTGCCGCATTTCAAGCATGGTGATTTCGCGGCGGGTGTCGATGCCGGGGTGTCGCGCATTCTGCGCGTAGCGGGCGGTGAGCCCCTGCCACCGCCGCCGCAGGGGGCGGGTCCTTCATCACCGCTGCCCTTTGATCCGATGCTGCTGTTTGCCACCTTCATTTTTGCCAACCCGCTGGCGCGGATGTTGCGGCCTTTGACCGGTCGTGTTCCCGCAGCGGGTCTGATCGGACTCGCCGTCGGCGCGGGCGTCGGTCTGATATTCGCCAGTCTGCTGGCCGGCATTGCGGCAGGCGTGATCATTTTTGTCATTGCACTGCTGGAAGGTTCCAGCGGCGGTTCATGGGGCGGCGGTGGCGGGTCGTGGTCTTCCGATAGTGGAGGCAGCTTTGGCGGCGGCGGGGGATTCAGCGGCGGTGGCGGCAGTTCCGGTGGCGGCGGCGCATCGGGGAGCTGGTGACATGGGTATGGCGACATGAACCTCAAACGGTTTTTCAGGCATGCCCTGCTGCCGCCCTGGGTGGCGCGGCGGACCTTTTCGCCGGCGGTGATGCGCCGTGTTGAAGCGGCCGTCAGGACCAGCGAGCAGACCCATCGCGGTGAACTGCGTGTCGCAATAGAAGCCGGAATGGAACTGGAGGCCTTGTGGCACGGACTGAGTCCGCGTGCGCGGGCCGAGCAGGTATTTTCGCAACTGCGGGTCTGGGATACCGCGGAGAACAGCGGCGTGCTGCTTTATATCAACTGGGCGGACCGCAATATCGAGATTGTTGCCGACCGCGGCATCAGCGCACGGGTGACGCAGGATGAATGGGAGGCGATCTGCCGGGTCATCGAGCAGTCCTTCCGTGCCGGGCGGTTCGAGGCCGGACTGCTGGAAGGCATAACGCGCATCACCGGGCTGCTCACCGCACATTTTCCGGCCGCCTCCGTCAATGTGAATGAACTTTCCAACAAACCGGTCATGTTGTGACTCCCGGAGGGGCACGGACGGCGCACTGATTTAGTGCCGCGTCCCCGTGGCTTGGCCGAGGCTGGCCGCTTCGCGGCGGATTGCGGTAAAGTGCCGCCTCGGTTGCCGAAAGACTGCGAATACAATGCAGCGCGGTGCCCGCATCCACCGGAGGAGCGATTTTGGATCATTGCGTCTGTTCCATACGCAGGGCGCGCAAAAGCGGCAGGGCGCGTGCATGATTGATGCCATTTCCGCAGGTCTGTTTGCATTGCTGACGCCGCAGGCTTTGCTGTTCCTGTCGCTGGGCGTGGTTTACGGGCTGGTCATCGGCATCCTGCCCGGTCTCGGCGGCGTGGTGGCGATGGCCTTGCTGCTGCCCTTTACCTACGGCTTCGAAACCGCAGCGACGCTGGCCGTGCTGCTCGGCGCGCATATCGCGACGATCTGGGGCGACTCGGTGACCAGCATCCTGTTCAGCGTACCCGGTTCGGCGAAAGGGCTGGCGCTGTGTTTTGACGGTTATCCGATGACCAAGCAGGGCAAGGCCAAACGCGCGCTGGCCGCATCGGCGACCGGCGCGCTGTTGGGCGGCATCATCGGTGCGGTGTTTCTCGCGCTGTGCATTCCGCTGATCCGTCCGGTGATTCTGGCGCTGGGGCCCAGCGAATACCTGATGATGGCGCTGTGGGGCCTGACGGTGATTGCGACCTTCAGCGAAGGCTCGCTGATGAAAGGCATGACCGCCAGCGTGCTCGGCGTGCTGGTGGCCTTCATCGGTACCGATGTGGTCACGGCGACGCCGCGTTTCACCTTCGGCAATGAATTCCTGCTCGACGGCATTTCCTTTCCGGTGGCGATGATCGGCCTGTTTGCTGTTTCGGAAATGATGAAAATGTCGATTCGCGGCACGCCCATCATCGACCGTTCGCTGGTCACCGAAGACAGCACGGTGTGGCAGGGCGTCTGCGACGCCTGCCGTCACTGGTGGCTGGTCGTCCGTTCGAGCCTGCTCGGTTTGTGGATCGGCGTGCTGCCCGGTGTCGGTGCCAGCGTTGCCGGTCTTGCCGCTTATGCGCAGGCGGTGCAGACCTCGAAAACGCCGGAGCGTTTCGGCAAGGGGGCGGTGGAGGGCGTGATCGCCCCCGATGCGACGATGGGTGCCAATGAGGGCGGCGGTCTGATGCCGACGCTGGCCTTCGGCATTCCCGGCGGCGAGAGCATGGCGATCCTGCTGGTGGCTTTCATCGGCCTCGGTATCGTGCCGGGTCCGGACATGCTGACCAAAAACCTCGATGTCGTGTTCAGCATGGTGTGGATCATCGTCTTCGCCAACATCGCCGTCACCGTCATCGGTCTCGGCATCACGCCCTGGCTGGCACGGCTGCCCTCGCTGCAGGCCAACCTGATGGTGCCGATGGTGCTGTCGGTGTGTTTTGTCGGCGCTTACGCGACGCGCGGCCGCATCGAGGATGTGGTGGTCGCTGCGGTATTCGGTGTGGTCGGTTATCTGATGGACAAATACCGGTATTCGCGCGCGAATTTTGTCATCGGCATGGTGCTGGCGGTGATGATCGAACGCAATCTGCACATCTCGATCAATCTCTACGGCGCCGACTTCCTGCTCGACCGGCCGATTGCGCTGGCGATGCTGATTTTTGTGGTCGTCACGGCTGCGCTGCCGTTCTGGCGCGAGCGCCGCCGCAAACGCGCGGCCCTGCAGGCCGGAGGTGCGGCATGAGCCGGCACGCCCAGGAAAACCTGATTTCGGTCTTTTTGATCGGGCTGTTCGCGATGGTGCTTTATCTGTGCCAGGACTTCGGTCCGCGGGCACGCCTGAGTCCCTTGCCGCTGGCGGCTTTCGGTATTGTGCTTTGTGTCGTGCAACTGGTCTGGCACAACCTCGGGCGGGATGATGCGGCGCCGATTGAAATGATCAGCGTTGATACCAGTGCCATCACCGCGAACGCCGAGGGCAAGCCGCGCACCGAACGCACGGAAGAGCAGCTGGGGCAGTGGGGCGAGACCGGCGCCTACCTGATTGTCGCGCTGCTGGTGGCGATGATCTTTACGGTAGGCATATTCCCGACGGTATTCATTTTCACCGGCGGTTATCTGATCCTGACCCGCTACTGCACGGTGCTGCGCGGCCTGAGCTATTCCGCGGCGCTGACGGCTTCGGTGTATCTGCTGTTTGTGGTGGCGCTGGAAATGCAGCCTTACCACGGCCTGCTGGCCGGATTGTTGTCCTGACTGGTTATTACGAGGAGAAAACAATGAAAAGCAATCGCAGGAAATTATTGCTGGCCGGCGCGATGACGCCCGTGGTGATGGGCATGCCGCTGCGTGCCTCGGCGCAGGTGCCCGATTATTACAAGGGCAAAACCCTGATCATCAATATCGCCGGCAGCCCTGCCGGCGGCCATACGCGTTTCGCCCGCATGCTGGCGCCGTATATCGAGAAATACATCGGCGCCAAGGAGGTGCGGATGGTCAATATGCCCGGCGGCGGCGGGCTCAAGGCGGCCAACCACATCTGGCGGTTGAAGCCCGGTGCGAACGAAGTGTATTTCGGCAATGTATCGACGCTGCTGCTGGCGAGCCTCGGCGGCAGCGCCGGCGCCACTTTT
>CBHTVL010000190.1:0-5196 GCA_966096475.1 uncultured Burkholderiales bacterium | reverse complement strand
TCGGCGATCGACTTGTAGGGCACCTGAGGGTTGACGATCACCACGTTCGGGATGGTTGCCAGCAGCGCGACCGGTGCGAAATCGCGGATGGGGTCAAAACCGGATTTGGGATTGAGGTGCGGGTTGGTCAGCAGCGGAACCGCGCCGATCAGCAGCGTGTAGCCGTCCGCCGGCGATTTCGCGGCGGCGACATAACCGATATTGCCGGTGGCGCCGAGCCGCGGTTCGGGTACGACTTGCTGGCCCAGTGCCGGCGACAGTTTTCCGGCCACCAGTCGGCCGACGGTTTCCGTGCCGCCGGCGAAGGGCAGGATCATCCGGATCGGCTTGCTGGGATAGCTCTGCGCCATTGCATTGAATGCAATAAACATTGCGAAAACGGACAGCAGGGTCCGGCGTGATGCAAAAAACATGATCTGAAACTCCTTCGGTAAACGTCTTGCGGCGCAGTTTGACTGTTGCTGCTGCTATTCCTGCGCCTGCTCGTGATCGCTTTCGACCAGTGCCCAGACGCGTTTGAACGGTCCGCGGCTTTTCAGCAGCTCACTGCCGGCGTCGGCTGCCATTTTTTCATCGATCCAGATCGGCTTGCCCATGCTCGCCGAGGCATGCGCGCGGCGCGCGTTTTCCTCGAACAGGAAAGTGCCGCCGACACATTCCTCGACATCCGCACCGGTGATGGCAGCGCCGTGGGCGCGCAGCAGCACCGCGCGGTGGCTGCCCAGCGCTTTGGCCAGCGCCACGCCGCGGCCGGGATTGCTGACCAGACGGGGGTCTTCGTAAACCGGAATGCCATCATGGAACAGCGTGCCCATCAGATGAATTGCCCGCAGCTGATGCTCGCTGGTGCTGAACGCCGTCGAGTGCAGACCGTGGAAATGGAAAATGCTGCCGATGTCCGGACGGGCGCGCAGGATTTCGAGATGGATCGGATATTCGCCGGGAATTGTGCCTTTGCCGGAGACGATGCGGCCCTTCATGTCGACAATCAGGAAATCCTCGGGATTCGCGCGCGGGCCCAGCGAGTGGCGCGCCAGCAGGAACAGTTCGGGATCGTCAGGCAGGCGGGCGCTGATGTGGCCGAAGCCTTCAATGAAGCCGCGTTTGTAGAGAAAGTGCCAGGACTTGAGCAGCTTGACCATCAGTGCGTCTGGGACGTGCATGGAATCTCCGGATAAAGAGGCTTGAATGAATTAAAGAATCTGTTCGCCGAATTTTTTCAGCGCGGCGGGTGACAGCGCCAGTCCGAGGCCCGGCTGTTCTTTCAGGTGCAGCATGCCGTTGGCGATTGTCGGCGGATCGAGGAAGAGTTCGGCCTGCAGCGGATCACGCTCCGGATCAGTGAAGGATTCGACGATGCAGCCTGCGGGGCTGCCGGCGACGATGTGGGCGTGGATGAAGCAGTCGTGGTGCGGGGCGACCTGTACCTGGTTCAGTTCGCACAGCGCCGCGAGTTTGCGGCCGGTGGTGAAGCCACCCATCATCGTGCAATCGAACTGCAGAATCTGGATCGCGCCGTCTTCGACGAGGTCACGGCAGCCGAACGCAGTGAGTTCGCTTTCGCCGGCCGAGAGCGGAATATTGGTCTGCTGCGCGAGTTTGATCAGTTCGCGGTGGTCGTCGGCCCAGCGCACCGGTTCCTCCAGCCAGCGCGGATTGAGCGGCAGCATTTCGCGCGCGGCGGTGATTGCGGTGGGCAGGTCCCAGGCGCGATTGACGTCGACCATCATCTCCTTGTCGGGGCCGATGATGTCGCGGATCAGTTCCAGCCGTTTCATGTCTTCCTTCAGCGAAACGCCGCCGACCTTGGCCTTGAAACCCTGGTGGCCCTGCGCCTTGAGCATCTGGATTTCATCCTTCAGTTCCGCCAGGTCCTTGCCGTCACGGTAATAGGCGCAGGTGACATAGCAGGGGATGACATTGCGGAAGCCGCCGAAGAGGCGGAACAGCGGCAGCTTGGCCGCCTTGCCGATAATGTCCCAGCAGGCGATGTCCACTGCGGCAGCAATGCGCACGATGGCTTCGCGTGTCCAGCCTTTTTCAGAGGCGATTTTCTGGGCGGTCAGCCAGAACACCTTGTGATGCAGTTTTTCCGGCGCCAGCGGGTCTTCGCCGATGATCTGGTCGGCGATGCCGCTCCTGAAGGCCTTGATTGCGGCTTCGATCGGTGTGTAGCTGGTGGCGATGCCGATACCCTCGATGCCTTCGTCGGTATGCAGGCGCACGAGAATTTCATTGGCCTTGGGCACGATGAAATTGCTGACCCAGAACGGGAGGCCGGACTACCTTGAAGGAGCTTGGTGATTTTCATGGTGTTCTCGTCAGTGGAGCGCGGGAGGCCGCAGTTTAGCAGGGCGCCGCAGGAAGAAAATGCTTCAGCGCTTGCCGTTGGCCAGTCGCCGGCTTTCAGGCATCTGCCGCAGGCGCAGTGTCGCCAATGGACCGAATAGCGCGGCAACACCCAGCGAACACCAGGCCAGCCCCCAGGCCAGTACTTCAGCGTCGGGTTTTGCGGCGCGGGTGGCATCAAGCACCAGGCCGAATACCCAGGGTGAAAACGCACCGGCACTGAAGCCGATCACCGAACGCACGGAGTAGGCGGCACCGAGATAACGCGGCGGAACCAGTTCGGTGACTGCCGTGGAATACACGGATGAGTCGCCGATGGCGAGGAAGCTGTGAATGGAGGCGATGATCACCAGCAGCCACAGCGGCAATTCGACCATCCAGCCCAGGACAAAACACAGCGACATGCTGCTCACCGACATGATCAGGATGGTGGCGGTGCGTCCGTAGCGGTCGGACAGCCAGCCGCCGGCGATGCTGCCGCCCATGCTGGTGATATAGGTGATCGCGGTCAGTCCGGCGCCAAGACTGGCGGCCTGCAGCAGCGTGCTGCCGGAGATTGCTGCGGACGCCGCAAAAAACGCCGGCAGCCAGGCCTTGAGGCCGAGCAGTTCCCAGGAGTGGAAGGAATAGGCCCATGTCACCAGCATCGCCGGTTTGTTTTTCAGCACCACCGGAATCGGATTGGCTTTGGGCGCACCGTCTTCCGCCGGGTGAATCACATTGGGCGTGTGCCGCAAGGCATAGATGGCGATCAGTGCACCCAGCACCGGACCGGCGGCATTGAGGATCAGCGCGCCGCGCCAGCCGATGAAGGGCGCGACGGTGCCGGTCATGATCAGCGATATGGCATAACCCGCGGATGCGGCGGCGAGATAGAAACCCATCGAGCGCCCGCGGCTGGAGGAATGGAAACGTTCCGAGATCAGCGTCAGGCCCGGTGTATATGAACCACCGGAAAACAGCCCGGTCAGCCCGTAGAGAATGGCTGCCGAATAAAAGTCATTGGCGAACAGCGCGAAAATCATCGCGGTGATGCTGGCGGCAATGCTGGAGGCGAGGAAGATGCGGCGCGCGCCGTAACGGTCGGCGAGAAAACCGATGGTGAACAGGGAAAACAGGTAACCGAAATGCCAGGACGACTGAATCAGTCCCGCCTGGCTGGCGCTCAACCCCCATTCCGGGGTGATCAGCGGCATCACCGCCGAGTAGGCGGTGAAGATGATGGTAAAGCTGGCGCGGCTGGCGCAGAGCCAGAGCAGCCAGGGGAGGTCTTTGCCGCGGTGGGCGTCGTTCAAGGCGGTGGCGAGACGGAAGGTGTCCGCGGCTTAGATCGAATCCCAGGAGAATACGTCAGCGGTGCGCTCGACCGGATTGTAGAAACCGGTTTTCAGTGCCGGATACATATGCTCGGCGCAGCGCTCCGGCGTCCAGCCGTCGGCACGGTGCACGCTGCGCAGCGGACGCGACTGGCTCATCAGGAAGATTTCATTCTTGCGCGTGGCGAAGACCTGCGCATTGACGCCCTTGGCGGCGTCGCTGATCAGGTAAACGGCGAGCGGCGCATTGTGTTCGGGAGTGACCTGCTTGCGCTGTTCGATACGCGCAGCGGTGGCGGGATCTTTTGCCGGGATTGACGCGGTCATGCGTGTCCATGCCACCGGTGCGATGCAGTTCGAGCGCACATTGAAGCGCGACATGTCGACAGCGATGGCTTTTGACAGCGCCACCATGCCCAGCTTGGCCGCGCCGTAGTTGGCCTGGCCCATGCCGCCGATCAGGCCGGATGTGGAGGTCATGTGCACGAAGGCGCCGGATTCCTGTTTGCGGAAATGGTCAGCAGCGTGGCGCGCGGTGTTGAAGGCGCCCTTGAGCATGACGTTGACGACCGAGTCCCAGTCGCTTTCACTCATATTGTGGAAAATCACGTCGCGCAGGATGCCGGAATTGTTGACCACGGCGTCGACGCGACCTAAGTGATCCATCGAACACTGGATAATTTTTCCGGCGCTGGTGAAATCCGAAACGCTGTCGTAACTGGGCGCGGCTTCACCGCCGGCCTTTTTGATTTCGTTGACGATTTCCTGGGCGGGGGTCTGGTCGCCGCCGGCGCCGTCGAGTCCCACACCGATGTCATTGACGATGACCTTCGCGCCTTTTTGCGCCGCCAGTTTGGCAATCGCCGCGCCGATGCCGCGACCTGCGCCGGTGACAACGACGACTTTGCCTTCCATCATTCGGGGTTCTGCCATGACGTCCTCTCGATGATCTATAACTATATGTTTTTAAATATAAATTTATGCAATCTCGGCTCGACCGTTATTGAGCACGGTGACGCCGCGCGCCGGTACGGTGGCGCGGAAGGCCACGACCTTGCCGTCGACCCACATCTCGGTGCGGATGGTTTCGCCGGGATAGACCGGTGACGAAAAACGGCCGGACATGCTTTTTAATTTCAGCGGGTCGTAACCGCAGACGCTTTTCACCAGTGCGTGACCGACAACACTGAAGGTCGCGCGGCCGTGCAGGATCGGCGCCTTGAAGCCGGCCTTTGCCGCGTAGGCGGGATCGGCATGCAGCGGGTTGTAGTCACCGGAGAGACGGTAGATCAGCGCGGCCTGCGGCAGTGTCGGCAGGTCGCAGCTCAACTGCGCCGGCGTTTCGGGAATCGGGTGTGGCGCCGGCGTCGGGCCGGAGGGCCCGCCGAAGCCGCCGTCAGCACGGCAGAAAGTGGTTGAGGTCAGTGTGCAGATCAGGTCGTTGCTGGCTTTTTCGCGCACATCGCAGGCGGTCAGCAGCAGTGCGCCCTTGTCCTTGCCCTTGTCGAGCACAGCGGTGACGCGGGTCTTG
>CBHTVL010000189.1:0-5213 GCA_966096475.1 uncultured Burkholderiales bacterium | reverse complement strand
ATACAGCATTTATCTTAATGTAAAGATAGTTGATGTCAAGAAAACCCGCAAACACCGACTCGATCACCGCCTTCATCGCCGACTGGCAGCGCGAGCGGCCGGACCTCGACCCCTGGCCGCTGGGCATTTTCGGGCGCACGTCGCGGATTGATTCGCATTTCCTGAAACGCGCTGACAGCTGGCTGTCGCCGCTGGGGCTGGGCTGGGAAACCTTCAGCCTGATCGCGGCACTGCGCCGCTCGGGCAAGCCTTATGAACTGAATCCGACGGAACTGCAGCGCCAGTCGCTGCTGACTTCAGGCGCAATGACCAACCGCATCGATCGTGTCGAAGCTCTCGGGCTTGTTGAACGCCGTCCTGACACCACCGACCGTCGCGGGGTCATCGTGCGCCTGACGCCGGCCGGCCGCGCACTGGCCGACAAGGCGATTGCGGTGCATTTCAGCCGGACCGCTGAAGTGCTCGGCGTCCTGAATGCGCGCGAGCGCGAGCAGCTGGACCAGTTGCTCGCCAAACTGCTGAATTCACTGGAAAACGCGCCGCCCGCTGCTGCAGCGACGGCGCGCAAGAAGACGCGCTAAACCTGCACGAGGCTGAACCGCCTCAGACGCTGACCGGCGTGTGCCGCACGGTCAGCCAGTGCGCAGCAACCGCCAGCGCCACCAGGCAGATCAGGCCGAAGCCCCACACGCCCCAGATCATCGGTACCAGCCAGCCCATCAGCATGCTCATATAGGGCATGGCGTCGCGCAGTCCATCCAGCGACAACAGCACGAATTGCTGCAGGGTCTGGATCATCGCCGGGTCCAGCCACAACGGCAGACCCTGCGGCAGCGGCCACTCGGCCACGCCGCGGCTCAGCGGATCGATATTGCCGTTGGCCAGCAGGGTCGTGCCCCATTGCGTGAGCTTCACTGCGATGAATGTGCCCGCCGTCCACAACAGCGTCACGATACTGAAGATCACCCACACAGCGATTTTCATGGTCTTTCCGTCATCCCGATTAACAAGCGGCATGATCTGCATGCCGAACAGAAATACATCAGTCAACGTCTGCGCAGCAATGGCCACGCTGCATTACTGCTCTCAGCCATTGACCCGCGGCGTGCCGGTTTGTTCCATGAAAAAAGACCGGCGCATGGAATGCTAGGATCATGACTGTCAGCCGGCGTTTGACCGGCAGCACCCCAGAGGAGAACCGCCGCCATGAATGCCGCCCGCCCCTTCACCCCGCCCGTGGTCGATGCCCTGACGGTGCGCGTGCTGGTCGACTCCCGTTACGAACGTTTCCTGCCGCGTATGGCGCATCCGCATGTGAAGATCGAGCATGTCGGGCGCATCACCGGCCGGCCGGAAAGCACCTTCGCCTGTGAATGGGGCCTGTCGCTGCACCTGACCTCGGAAATGAACGGCGCGAAAGCGCAGTACGTGCTCGACTTCGGTTACACGCCGGAGATCATCAACCGCAATTTCGAACTGCTGGGTATCGAGCCGGGCAAGATCAACGGCCTGATCCTCTCGCACGGCCATCTTGACCATTTCGGCGGACTGCAGGGTTTTGTGAAACAGCACCGCGGGCAGATGCGCGACGACATCGCGCTATATGTCGGGGGGGAGACGGTATTCCGCACCAAGTGGGTCAAGGAAGGCGGCGAAACGCTGGAGTGGTGCACGCTGGACCGCGCGGCACTGGAAGCGCAGAAGGTAATGCCGATGTGCTGCCCGAAACCGCAGGCGCTGGAAGGCGCCTTCACCTCGGGTTACATTGAGCGCACCTCCTTCGAAGAAGTCACCGGCGGCTCGCTCGTGGTGGATGACCATTTCAGCGAGGCCGAACGTGCGGGCAAGCTGGTCAAGGACAGCCATCCCGATGAACACGCCACCTGCTATATCGTCAAAGGCAAGGGGCTGGTGGTGATTTCATCCTGCGGCCACACCGGCATCATCAACACCGTGCGTAGCGCGATGAAAGCGGCGAACGTCGACAAGGTGCACGCGGTGATGGGCGGCTTCCACCTCGGGCCGGCCAATCCGGAATATCTGCAGCACACGCTGAAGGAACTGCAGGCGATCAACCCCGACGTGATCGTGCCGATGCATTGCACGGGAGAACGCTTCATCGACATGCTGCGCCAGAACATGCCGGACCGGGTGGTTTATTCCAACGTCGGCAGCCGCTATACCTTCGGCAGCTAAGCCGGCAAACCGGTTAGACTGCCAACACAAAATCAACTGCGCCGGCTCTGAACCGCGCATTTTTGCAACAACCGTCACCCGCCCGGCACCGCACCGGAGGGATGTGATCATGGGAGGATTTCAATGCATACGCTGATGCCGTGCGCAGGAAGCGCACTCGTCCGTCTTTTGAAGCGCACCGGTGTTGTTGCCGGCCTCGCACTGGCCCTCGCCGGCTGCGTCACGCCGCCGGTGGCACCGGAACAGGGCAGCCGTCCGATCACCGGCTACCTCGATTACTCCTATGACAAGAACTCGGTGCTGTTCAACACCAGCGAGCGTTATTTGCAGACGGTGTTCTTCGACACCTTCTACCCCTTTGATCCGTCGCTGCGCTACAACAACGCCGAAGCGATGGTGCGTTACGAACTGGAACAGAAGCCGTTCATGCACAACGGCGTGCTGATGGTGGCGCTGGCCGATCTGCGCAAGATCTATGCGCCGTTTTTCAGCTACACCGTGGATGCGGCCAATCAGCAGTTTTCGGTGGAGCATCATTTTTTCCGCAAGCGCATTGCCGCGGGTTCGGGCTCGCGGGCACCGCGCGTGGAATACACCAAGATCGCATGGCAGGGCCGCTACGCGCTGGATAACACCGCGGCAAGCGTGTCATCCGCAACCCATGCCACAACCACCGACCGCAATACCATCGACAAATCCACGGTGGTGGCATCCGCCGGACCGGCAGCCGCAACACTGGACGCCGCACCGGTCTGGCGCGACGGCCGGATTTTTGTGCCGGTGGCGAGTTTCATGCGCTCGCTCGGCAAAACCATCACCAATGATGCCGCGGCGAGCGGTTATCTCGCAGTGAGCCATGTCGGCCCCTCCGAAACAACCGATGACCTGTTCAATCCGCAATACAAAGGGCTTTACCCGAACACGCCAATCACTCCGGAACGGGTGAAGACGATGAACGGACTGCTCAACCGCGAAATCACCAAGGGCAATCTGTGGTTCGCCTATTACTTCGGCGACATCAATGTGTTCAGCGGCAAGACCGATGCGGAGGGCAAGGACATCAACACCATGATGGCCGTGGACCGTATCCTGCCCTACCGCCTCTATGTGCCGAAAAACTACGCGCCGAATACGCCGAGCAAATTCACCTTCATGCTCCACGGCGGCACCGGCAATGAAAATGCTCCGTTTGAACGGCCCAATGATCACCTGAAGAACCAGCCCTCGCCGATGCCCGGCATCGTGACCTTCGAGGACTACGCCGACCATTACAACTACATCGTGCTGTCGCCGAACGGCTGGACGCGCAATCCGGTCTGGGGCAGCGGCCCCGGAGAGCAGGCGATGCTGCACACGCTGTCCGAGGTCAGGCGCTTCTACAATATTGATACCGACCGCATGTTCATTTTCGGCAACTCGGCCGGCGGTGCAGGCACGATGAACTTTGTGCAGCGCCACGACGGCCTGTTCAAGGCGATGGCGCCCACAGCGGCCGGCAACAGCAAACCGTTTGCCGCCGATCTGAAAGGCCACATCCTCGACATGCCGACACTGCTGTCCTGCTTCACCGCGGACATCACCGTGTTTTATGCCGGTCCGGCAAAAACCTCCTGCCAGCCCTGGTATCAGGAGAACATCAAAAACACCATGCGCAATCTGACGCTGGTCAGCGTCGACAACGGGCACCATTCCTACGGTCCGGCGTCGCTGTATCAGATGACCTTTGATTTTTTTGAGCGTGCGCTCGACCGGCGGCAAGCGGCAAACATCAGCGGCGTGCGTTTTGCGGCCGGCAAAACCGCGGCGACCGTCACTATGGCCGGCGGCAGCAGCTCAACGGTGCCACTAGGCAGCGCACCGGTCAGCCGCGACGGCGTGCTCACCGTGGCGCTGGATGATCTCGCCACCATCTACGGCAAAGGCGATTTCCGGGTGTATGACGTGCATACCTATAACCGCACGCCGGCCGATCTGGTCTCGGTGAAAACCATCACCTACAACCGGGTTGCGGTAAACATCAAACCGGGTGAACGTTTCCTGCGCGTCGGCGGTGCGATCCATGCCAATGATACGACGGGGCTGACCACCAAAGTGGCTGCTGACGATCCGCGCATCGACAAACGCACCCTTTCCGTTGCCGCTCAGAACGTCAACGGCAAAATCTTCGTGCCGGTGGTCGAGTTCATGCAATTCTTCGGCAAGACGGTGACGGTGGAATAAACCGGCGTCACCAGCCACAAAACAAACGGGGCCTTGCGGCCCCGTTTTTATTACGACAGCTTTCAGCGGATATCGAGCAGCTCCGACAGATTCTTCCAGAGGATTTTTTCCTTCTCTGCAGCGCTGAGGGTTTCGCGGTCTTCCAGCCACTTCACCGGCGACGGATGCCAGGGCACGAAGGGCCAGTCGCTGCCCATCACCACACGTTCGACGCCGACGCGGTCGATCAGGAAACGCAGCGTGGCTTCGTCACCGACGACGGTGTCGTAATACAGCTTGTTCATATAAGCGCCGGGCGGCTGCGAGGTGCTGCGCGTATTGGGACGGTCCTGCCAGTTCTTGTCCATGCGGCCCATCGCCAGGCAGGCCGGTCCGCCGCCGTGGGCGATGCAGATTTTGACGTCAGGACATTTTTCCAGAACGCCGCCGGCGAGCAGCACGGCGGTGACGATGGCGTCATCAAGAATCACGCCGAGACTGTTGTTGAGGCCGTGGCGGCTGATGCGCTTCTGCAGGAAGTTGTTGCGCGGCTGCGGGTGGTAGAACAGCACGGCGCCCAGTTGTTCTGCCGCCTTGAAAAACGGCAGGAAGGCCGGTTCATCCCACTGCAGTCCGTTGACGCTGGTGTCGAGCGAAGCGCCCTTCAGGCCGAGCGTGGTGACCGCACGTTCGAGTTCGGCGATCGCCAGACCGACATCCTGCACCGGCAGCGTCGCGAATCCGGCGAGGCGGCCGTTGCTGCGGCGGACGGTGGATGACAGTTCATCATTGAAGTCGCGCGCGAGTGCCAGGCCCTG
>CBHTVL010000188.1:0-5214 GCA_966096475.1 uncultured Burkholderiales bacterium | reverse complement strand
TGCTGCGCTATTCTGCCCTACTGCCCTAATCCCCTTCGTAATAGAAAGCTAACCAAACAGAACACCCTAGCCAAGCAATCGACGTGATGAGTCCACCGAAATGCATCTGACCTGCAGAGAGTCCGCCGACGATGATGCTAATTGGAATCCCTAAGAATCCGGTCAAGCGACCTACTCCCAGCGTGAGCTTTTTTGAACGCGCAACGTTCGAATTTCGCGCGCCATTGCTGGGAGGTATGGGGCGCCACTTTTTGAATGTCGGCAATTTCCCAGTGAAAACCCAACGTAGACCGAAGAATAGCGAGAAGGACAGTGCGGGAATTGACATGGACGCAATCAGGAAGTCCTTGGCCGTCTCGTTGTATTGATCGCTCGCCAGAACGGAATCGTCAAAGTATTGTTGAAGCTTTGAAATACCTCCGCAAATTACCGAATCCCGATCCTTTTCGCAGTTGGCGATGGCCTCGCTCAGGTTTTTGCCTAGAGAAATTACCGCTGATTGTTCAGAATTCGCTCGATAAAGTGAGTAGGCAGAAACGCCGCCAAATCCTAAAACGGAGATGATGCTAACGAAGATGGTCAATCTGCGAAGCTTATCTTCCATCGGTCCTCCGGTTTGAATGCAAACTTGGTTTATTCAGCAAAAAGCCAGATAAAATTACTGTGCGATAGTTAATAACATCCAAGGAATTAATTTGTGGCTGTTATTTCGCCACCTCATGATTCGCCATCCGCTCCAACGCTTTCACCATCGCTGAATGATCCGACTTCGCGCCGCCGTTGGCGCTGCAGGAGTTGAACAGTTCCTGCGCGGTTGCGGTATTCGGCAGCGAGACCCCCATCGCTTTTGCACCCTGCAGTGCGAGGTTCAGATCCTTCTGGTGCAGTTCGATACGGAAGCCCGGATCGAAAGTGCGTTTGATCATGCGTTCGCCGTGGACTTCGAGAATGCGCGAAGCGGCAAAACCACCCATCAGAGCCTGACGGACTTTGGCGGGGTCGGCGCCGGCCTTGGAGGCAAACACCAAGGCTTCGCTGACGGCTTCGATATTCAGGGCGACGATGATCTGGTTGCACACCTTGCAGGTCTGGCCGTCGCCGTTGCCGCCGACGAGGGTGATGTTTTTGCCCATCAGATCGAAGATCGGCTTGACGCGGTCGAAGGCCGCCTGCGGGGCGCCGACCATGATCGTCAGCGCCGCGTTTTTCGCGCCGACCTCACCGCCGGAGACCGGGGCGTCGACGTAGTCGCAGCCGAGGTCGTTGATGCGTTTAGCGAGGCATTTGGTTTCCATCGGGGAGATCGAACTCATGTCGACCACCGTTTTGCCTTTGCTGAGGCCTTCGGCAATGCCGTTGGCGCCGAACAGCACTTTTTCCACATCCGGCGTATCCGGCACCATGGTGATGATGATGTCGGCTTTTTGCGCGACTTCTTTCGGGCTGGCACAGGCGGTGCCGCCGGCGTCGGTGAGTTCCTTCGGCACGCCGCTGCGGGAATTGAGGAACAGCGTGTGGCCGCCCTTGATCAGGTTGAGGGCCATGGGTTTGCCCATGATGCCGAGTCCGACGAAGCCGATGTTGCTCATTTGATTCTCCTCACGGTGATGCGATGGATGGGATTGTTATAGGGGTGGTTACAGATACGGTTTGATCCAGCCGAGTCCGGCTTCGGTATTGCCGGCGGGTTTGTATTCGCAGCCGATCCAGCCGGTGTAGCCGATGTTGTCGATGTGCTTGAACAGCCAGGGGTAGTTGATTTCGCCGCTGCCGGGTTCGTGGCGGCCGGGGTTGTCGGCGAGCTGCATATGCGGGATCAGCGCGAGATGGGCTTCGATGGTGCGGGCGAGGTCGCCTTCCATGATCTGCGCGTGATAGATGTCGTACTGGATGAACAGGTTGTTGGAGCCGACGGCTTTGATGATGTCGGCGGCCTGCGCGGTGTAATTGAGAAAGAAGCCGGGGATGTCGCGGGTGTTGATCGGTTCGATCAGCAGCTTGATGCCGGCTTCCTTGAATTTCGGTGCGGCGTACTGCAGATTGCGGATGAAAGTCTCGCGGGCGTCGATCGGATCGACATGCGGCGGGCGGATGCCGGCGAGGCAGTTGACCTGTTTGCAGCCCAGCGCGGTCGCATAGTCGATGGCGCGATCAACACCTTCCTTGAATTCGGCGACGCGTTGCGGGTGGCAGCCGATGCCGCGTTCGCCTGCGGCCCAGTTGCCGGCGGGCAGGTTGTGCAGCACCTGAACCAGATTGTGCTTTTTCAGGGCGTCGGCCAGCGCCTTTTTATCGTTGTCGTAGGGGAAGAGGTATTCGACGCCCTTGAAGCCGGCTTTGGCGGCGGCGGCGAAGCGCTCCATGAAGGGCACTTCATTGAACAGCATGGTCAGGTTGGCGCAGAGCTTGGGCATGGCGGGGGCAGGCCTCTGTTTTATTGGATATATCCGGCGAACCCAACGTGGACTTTTCACGCGGTTGCCGGGGGCTGCCCATTATAATCACGGGCATGGCTGCGTCTGAAAAACTTCCCATGGCGATACTGCTGGCTGCCGGCGCGGGTTCGCGCTTCGGCGGCGGCAAGCTGCTGCATCCGCTGGATGACGGCGTGGCGATTGCCGCCCATGCCGCGCGCAACCTGATCAGCGCCGGACTCGATGTCACGGCAGTGGTGCGGCCGGGTGATTTTCCGGTGGCGGAACTGCTGGAGCAGGAGGGCTGCCGGGTGACGGTGTGTCCCGATGCGGCGCAGGGCATGGGCGTCAGTCTCGCGCACGGGGTCGCGCAGTCGCGTGATGCCGCTGGCTGGATTGTGGCGTTGGCCGACATGCCGCGCATCCGCCCTGAAACCATTGCCCGTGTCACGCAGGTGCTGATGGCGGGCGCCGATATCGTGGCGCCGGCTTATCAGGGTGACCGCGGCCATCCCGTCGCCTTCGGCCGTAAATTCCTGCACGAGCTGCAACTGCTCACCGGCGACAGCGGCGCGCGCGCCATCGTCCAGCGCAATCAGGCGATGGTGAAGCTGGTGGATGGGGATGATCCCGGCGTGTTGCTCGACATCGATCGGCGCGCGGATTTGCAGCGCACGGCATGATTTGAAATCTGTCCTTCGACGGGTCTGCCCTGAGATTGCCGAAGGACTCAGGACGAACGCTTTGTTTAAGTATTTGTATTTAAAGGAAAAATAATGTCACGTTTTACCGGCACCGAAAACTACGTCGCCACCGACGACCTGATGATGGCGGTCAATGCGGCGCTGGCGCTGGGGCGCCCGCTGCTGATCAAGGGCGAACCGGGCACCGGCAAGACCATGCTCGCGCTGGAAGTGGCGAAGGCGCTGAAGCGGCCGCTGTATGAGTGGCATGTGAAATCGACGACCAAGGCGCAGAACGGCCTGTATGAATACGACGCGGTGTCGCGGCTGCGCGATTCGCAGCTCGGCGATCCGCGGGTCAAGGACATCGGCAACTACATCGTGCAGGGCATGTTGTGGAAGGCCTTCGCGGCCGATGAGCCGACGGTGCTGCTGATTGATGAGGTGGACAAGGCCGATATCGAGTTTCCGAATGACCTGCTGCGCGAACTCGACCGCATGGAGTTCTATGTCTACGAGACGCAGCAGCTGATCAAGGCCAGGCACCGCCCGCTGGTAATCATCACCAGCAACAATGAAAAAGAGTTGCCCGACGCTTTGATGCGCCGCTGCTTTTTCCATTACATCCGTTTCCCCGACGCCGACACGATGGCGCAGATTGTCGAAGTGCATTTTCCCGGCATCAAGAAGCAGCTGCTGTCGCAGGCGCTCAATGCCTTTTTCGAAATCCGCGATGTGCCGGGTCTGAAGAAAAAGCCGACAACCTCCGAACTGCTCGACTGGTTGAAGTTGCTGATGGCCGAAGACATTCCGCCGGAAGCGCTGCACAGCCAGGACACGCACAAGATAGTGCCGCCGCTGCATGGCGCGCTGATCAAGAACGAGCAGGATGTGCATTTGTTTGAGCGGCTGGTGTTCATGTCGCGGCGGCAGAAGTAAGTCCGCGGGATGCTGCTGAATCTGCTCAAGAGCATGTTCGGTCGGTCCGGCGCCGCGCCGGTACCGGAGACGGCAGAGGACAACCCGCTGGTCTACTGGTTTGCCAAGCGCCGCGGCCGGCGGCTGGTGAAGCTGCTGCATTATCTGGAGGTCTATCACCGTCATTTTTCCCGTTACCGCGGTCGCGCGCCGGTGGTGCTGGAAATCGGCGTTTTCGACGGCGGCTCGCTCGACATGTGGCGCGATTATTTCGGTCCGGGCACCCGCATTTACGGCGTGGATGTCGATGCACGCTGCAGCGCTTTTGCCGCGCCCGACACCACGATCATCATCGGTGATCAGGGCGATCGTGATTTTCTCAAGCGGTTGCGTGCGGAAATCGGGCAGGTCGATATCCTGATCGACGACGGCGGCCATCACATGCACCAGCAGATCGCTACCTTCGAGGAGCTGTATTCGATGGTCGCCGAAGACGGGATTTATCTCTGCGAGGACATGCACACCTCATATTGGAGTGAATTCGGCGGCGCCTACCGCAATCCCGCGACCTTTGTGGAATACAGCAAGGCGCTGATTGATCAGATCAATGCCTGGCACAGCAAGGGGCCTGCAGAATTTGCGGTGAATGATTTCACGCGCTCGACCCATTCCCTGCATTACTACGACAGCATGCTGGTGATCGAGAAGCGGCCGATGACGCCGCCTACGGTCGTGTCGACGAAGGCCTGATTGATGAACGGATTGCGGAGCCTGCGTTGCTGATCGAATTCTTCCTCAAACTGCGCCAGGGTGGCGTGCCGGCATCGATCAAGGAATTCCTGATGCTGATCGAGGCGCTGGAAAAACAGGTCGCCTTCGGCAGTGTCGAAGAGTTCTATCACCTCGCACGCACCTGTCTGGTCAAGGATGAAAAATTCTTCGACCGTTACGATCTGGTGTTCGCCGCCTACTTCAAGGGCGTGGTCGGTATTGATGCCGCTGCGGCGGTGATTCCCGAAGACTGGCTGCGCAAGCTGGTCGAGAAAAACCTCAGCGACGAGGAAAAGAAACTGATCGAGTCGCTGGGCGGTTGGGAAAAGCTGATGGAGACACTGAAAAAACGTCTCGAAGAACAAAAGGAACGTCATCAGGGCGGCAGCAAATGGATCGGCACCGGCGGCACCAGTCCTTTCGGCGCC
>CBHTVL010000187.1:0-5216 GCA_966096475.1 uncultured Burkholderiales bacterium | reverse complement strand
CGGCAGCGGCACCTCGGCAAAATGGAAAGGGCCGCGCTCGGGATCAATGATGCCGAAGCGCGCCAGAAAGCGCAGCGTGGTCTCGCGCGCGACATTGACGGTTTGTTTGGCCCAGTGCTGGCCGCATTCAACCAGCAGCGCGTTCTTCGGGCCGGCCGCGTCACCGAAGGCCGCGTAATCGCGCATGCGCCGGCCGGCCGCGTGCCCGGCATCGCAGACCGCAAGCGCCGGATAAGCGACTTCAGCGGCAAGGATGCGTCCCTTCTCCAGCGGCCCGGCGAGCAGCAGCGGGTCGGAGGGGTGCTGCATCGAATGGATGTCGAGCAACAGATCAGCGGTATCCACCAGCGGGCGGATCACCCGCGCGCGGCGCAGGTCAGCCGTGTTGCGCGGGCCGTCGAGCACCCCGGCGGTCCACACCCGGTTGAAGTCCTCCTCGACCCAGCGTGAGGCCTCAGGCCGGGCCAGATCAAACCGTTCAAACGCTTCGACATTGCAGAACATCATGGTCAGTTTGCCGTGCAGCGGACGGATGCCGGCGCGAAACAGTTCATCGAGCACAATCGCACCGCAGATCTCGTTACCGTGGGCCAGCGCGGTGATCATCACATGCGGCCCCGGTTTGCCGCTGTCGATGGTGGTGGCGTAGTCGATGCCGGTGTTGCCCTTGCGATAGGGGCTGATGTCCGGGGCGGTGATTTCGACGGAATAGGCGTTGGGGTCGGTCATGATGGGCGCAGTTTCAGGTTGAGTTGAAAGCGGAAGGGCTGCTGCGCCGAGTGTAGCGCAGCACGGCACGCTAAAAGTTTTTTGCGGGACTGTGCCGGCAGGGCGCGGTGGTCACGGATTGCCGCCAGCCCGGATAACGGCTTCTGTCTGTTTCAGGCAATGCCGGCAAACACCGCGAGTGATCGATTGACCTTGAGCATTGTGGCGTCATCAAGGCGGCCGATCACGCCGCCCACCCGTTCGCGCGGCACCGACACAATCTTGTCGATCTGGATTTGCGAAATGTTTCGCAGGCCGTTGTCCGGCCCCGGGTCTACGGTGATGCGGAAAATCGGCGCGTTGCGCAACTCGCTCGTCACCAGGCACAGGGCCACGCTGGGCAACTCGTCGAACAGATCGGACTGGATCACCAGCGCCGGGCGCGGTTTGCCGTAATCGCCGGGGGCGGCAACGGTCACGAAGTCACCGCGCCGCATCGTCTTTCCAGGCCGCGACCTGAGCGATGAACTCCAGCGCTTCGCTTTCAGCCGGATCGCCGCGCAGCAGCGCTGATTGGCGGCGGCACTCCGCTGCAAAAACCGGCGAACGCGTGTCGGGCACCCAGAGCTGCACCAGCCGCAGGCCCGAGGCCCGCTGGCGCACGCGATACTTTTTCATGCGTTCATTGACTTCCATGGCGCCTCCGTAACATGTTACGCAGCCATGTTATGGCAGAGGCCGGATGTGCGCAAGCCGACGTATCCGGATGAACACCCTCCGGGAGTTTATTAACTATTTGTTTTAAAACAATTTATTCCCAACTGAGGGCGCAGTCACAGATGCGGAATCGCTCAACCCGGCAGCGGCATGAACGGCGCATCGATGGCGCCGACCTTTACATAAATCAGCGCGCCTTCTGCGCCGGTATAAGGCGTGTGGCGGCTCCAGCGCGGGTTGCGCAGCCAGGTGCCGGCGGGATAGCTGCCGTCTTCATCGCGGAACACGCCTTCAAGCACAAGGATCTCTTCGCCACCGGGGTGCATGTGCATGTTGAATTGTGTCTCCGGCGCCCAGCGCACCAGCGCCGCGCTGACGCCGTCGTATTCATGCAGCGGCATCACGCTCAGGCCCGGCACCAGTCCGGGCCGCCATGCGGCCGTTGAAGTCGCAATGTGCACCCGCTTCAGATCATTCGCTGCGAACTGCCAGAGTTTGACGAACAGCGTGCAGCCTTCGCGCGAGAACGGCGCATGGCGGGTGCCCGGTGGATTGCGCAGATAAGTGCCCGCCGGATAATCGCCGTGCTCATCCGAGAACACGCCGTCGAGGACGAGGATCTCCTCGCCGCCGTGATGTACATGTTCATCAAAGCGGGAGCCGGCGGCGTAACGCACGATGCTGGTGGCGCGTGCGACTTCATCACCGACCCGGTCGAGCATGCGCCGGTCCACGCCGGGCAGGGGCGAGGGCGTCCATGTGGCATCGGCGGCGTGTTGCACGACGCGGGCAGTGAAATCGTTGTTGAGGTTCATGCGCACATTTTAGGGCAAACCGCAGCTGCGGCCCGCTGCCCTTGAGCGGCCATCACTCCAGCGCCAGCGGCAACGGCCGGCCGTGAGTAATCAGCCTGTCGCGGATGAAGTCGCGCCATTGTCCGACCGGCTGCCATACGCGCAGCACATCGTCGTAGGCCTGGTCCGGATCTTCGCGCAGCACAATCGCACGGTACAGAAACACGAAGGTCGAAGCGCGCAGGTTGATCTGGCAGTGAACCAGAACGCGTTTGCCGCGCTGCGCGTCGAGGATGCGCACGAGCTGTTCAAAGTCTTCCGGCTTCGGCGCTGCAAAATCCACCGCAATATTGAAGTAGCGCATGCCGCGCTGCGCCACCAGTGCTCCTTCATCGTCATGCGCACCGAGCACCGTCGCCGGCGCGAGGCTGATGACGACATCAAATCCGGCGTTGGCGATTGCGGTGAACTGCGATCGCGTCGGCATGCCGGCCGAAGAAATCCGGGGGGTGTTCTCCACATAGTTCAGCGCCAGCGGGCCGGGGCTGACCATGAACGGCAGCGCAATGCGGCCAAAGGCGATCAGCCCCGCAACCAGCAATACGGTGAATGTCAGGTAATCTGCCAGACGTGAACGATCAGCGAACATGCTTCCCCCGGAGTTCAGTTGTCATCAACCTTCGTGAGTCATCAGGCGCAAACGCAACCCTGCTCGGCGCCCTCGCAACCGCAGGCCGGACCGCAATCGCATTGCGGCGGCAGGGCTATCGCGGGCGCGCCGGTCCGGCAGCCGCACTGGCAGTTGGCGCCGGGGCAGTTAACACAGTTGCACTGGGCATTCATCGCGTGATTCATGAAAATCTCCTTTATTAACAAATATTTATGGTTGCGGACGGACTTGTCCGACACCGGCATTGTGCTGGCGGGGGGCGCATTGCACTTGAACGAAAGGGCTGACTTGCGGCGGGAGGGATTCAACCCGTGAGTACCGCGAAGCCCGCGCGCATTGCCGCACTCAAGATCGGCGTCGGGCGCGTCTGCATGTGGCAGGGCGGCAGCCTGTGGATCGGGCGCGAGGTGGGCAGCGCGCATCCGCACGAACACCACGGCATCCAGATTTCAATGTCGCTGGATGGACCCGCCGGAAAACTCAAGCTGCGCAGTGGCGAGGAAGGTGCATGGGCTGAATATCGCGCCGCCATCGTCAGGCCCAACCGCGAACATGAGTTCGACGGCCTGAACGGTTCCATCGCGCAGATTTTTGTCGAACCCGAAACCGTACAGGGCCGCAGCCTGCTCAAGCGTTATGCGCTAGAAGACATCACCGCGCTGCCGCTGGAATTGATTGGGCCGGCATTAAACCGCCTGGCGGCGTTGTATGCGGAAGGCGGTGACCTGCAGACGCTGGTCGCGATCAGCCAGGGCATTGTCGATACGTTGGCCGGGGCGGCGCCTGTTCAACCGACCACGAATCCGCGCATTACGGCGGCCATTGATTTCATCTCGCAGCACATGACCTCGACCCTGACGCTGCAGCAGGTGGCGGATGCTGTGCATCTGTAACCCAGCGGGTTGCGCCACCTGTTCGTGCAGGAAACGGGAACCACCTATCGCGGCTATGTGCTGTGGCTGCGCATCAACCGTGCGGTGGTGGCGATGATGGAGGGCCGCAGCTGGACCGAGGCGGCCCACGAAACCGGATTTGCCGATTCGGCGCATCTCAGCCGCACGTTTCGGCGGATGTTCGGGATTTCGCCGGCGATGCTGATCAAGGAGAAGCGGTAGTCGATTGAAAAAATGAGGGCGATTCAGTGCCATTTCTTGAAAAAGCAATCGACACCGGTGCCTTCGGATCATTGGGTCTCCCGATGCCGGCGGACAGGAATTGCAGGGCGTGTTTATTCAAGCTCAATCGCCTCAAGGATCGCACGGCACAGATAGATTTTTCCCCAGCGTTTTTCCCCCACCTTTCCCAGTATGCCTTTCGCAACCAGAAGTTCCACGGCTTTCCTTGCTGTGGGGTTTGATACTTTCAGCAGTTCTTCCGCCCGGGCCACAGTAACGTAAGGATTGGTGAACAGCGCATCCACCAATTCGAGCGCACGCGGCTTGTCTTTGACGAGCGCACGGAATCTTTCGCGGATGCCGAGCAGTTCTGCCGACTGTTTGGCGGCTTCTGTTGCGATTCTGGTCACACCGGTGATGAAGTAACGAATCCATGCATTCCAATCGCCGTGGGTTCGAACGCGCTGCAGCAAGTCGTAATAGTCCTGCCGGTGTTCTTCGATATAAGCCGAGAGATACAGCAGCGGCTGGTTAAGGCGTTTTCGTTCGATCAGGAACAGGGTGATCAGCAGCCGGCCAACGCGGCCATTACCATCAAGGAAGGGGTGAATGGCTTCAAACTGCTGGTGCATGATCGCGCATTGCACCAGATCAGGCATGGCGTCGCGGACATGGACGAATTTTTCCCAGTCGTACAGGCATTCATTCATTGCATCCACGGGTGGCGGCACATAGGCCGCTGTCACCGGCGTACTGCCTTGCGGACCGATCCAGTTTTGTGAACGACGGAATTCGCCCGGCGTGGCCTTGTCGCCGCGCACACCTTTCATCAACCGCTCATGGATTTCACGCACCAGGCGGAGCGACAGAGGCAGCTCATCAAGGCGCTTGATGCCGAACTCCAGCGCAGACACGTAATTCCGTACTTCGCGCACATCATCATGTGGCTTGGGTGCCGAATGTTCGCCGCCAATCTCGTCAATCAGCAGGTCGGAAAGACTGGCGCGTGTACCCTCGATGCGTGATGACAGCACCGCCTCGCGCCGGATCCAGGGGGCGATCAGCAGATGCGGGTTGGGCAATATCCGGCCGATCCCGGACAGCTCCGAGAGCGCGGCATCAGCTTTGGAGAGCAGCAGCACCAGATCGGGGTCGTATTGCAGCTTTGGCGGCAGCGGGGCCGGAACAAAGGCCGCATAGCCTTGAGGGAGC
>CBHTVL010000186.1:0-5223 GCA_966096475.1 uncultured Burkholderiales bacterium | reverse complement strand
GCTCGGCGTGCGCCGGATGACGGTGGACAGCCGTGCGGTGCGGCCGGGCGATACGTTTGTGGCCTATCCCGGTGAATCACGTGACGGACGGGAATACATTGCGCAGGCGGTGCACAACGGCGCCGCGTCAGTGCTGTGGGATGCCGACGGTTATGCCTGGAACCGCCGCATCAAGGTTCCGAACCTCGGCATCGCGCAATTGCGCAGCCAGGCCGGCGTGATTGCGAGCGAGATTTACGGCAAACCCAGCGCCCGTCTGTGGACCATCGGCATTACCGGTACCAACGGCAAGACTTCCTGCAGCCAGTGGATTGCACAGGCCCTGACCCGTGCGCGGCGCAAGTGTGCGGTGATCGGCACGCTGGGCAGCGGCTTCGCCGGACGTCTCGATGCCCAGGCGAACACCACGCCGGATGCGGTGTCGCTGCATGCGCGGATGCGTTCATTTGTGAAGAGCGGTGCGCAGGCGGTGTGCATGGAAGCGTCTTCGCACGGTCTCGCGCAGGACCGTCTCGCCGGCGTCGAGTTTGACGTGGCGATGCTGACCAATCTGACGCGCGACCATCTCGATTATCACGGAACGATGCGGCGTTACAAGGCGGCCAAGGCACGGTTGTTCCGCTGGCCGACGCTGAGTCATGCCGTGGTCAATACGGATGATGCATTCGGTTGCGAACTGGCGCAGCACTGGAAACACCGCCGTGCCGCGGTGCTCGGTTACGGTTTTGCCCGACGCAGCGCGCGCTTGCGCGGTCCCTGCGTCGAAGGCCGCAACCTGCGCCTGGGACTCGACGGCATTTCATTCGATATTGCTTCGCCCTGGGGCCGCGCGACATTGGAGAGCCCGCTGATCGGCCGCTTCAATGCGACGAACCTGCTGGGTTCGCTCGCCACGCTGCTTGCCAGCGATGTCGGTCTCGATCAATCAGTGGCCGCGCTGCACAAGGCGACTCCGGTTCCGGGACGCACCGAACGTTACGGCGGCGGACGTGCACCGCTGGTGATCATCGACTATGCCCATACGCCGGATGCACTGGAAAAGGTGCTCGAAAGCCTGCGCGCTGCGGCCGGCGGCAAGGCACGCCTGCTGTGCGTGTTCGGCTGTGGCGGCGATCGTGATCGCGGCAAACGCCCGCTGATGGGTGAGGTCGCCTCGTGCCATGCCGATCAACTGATCCTCACCAGCGACAATCCGCGCAGTGAAGATCCCGCGGCCATCATCGCGCAGATCGCCAAAGGCGTGCGCGGCCGCCATGAGCAGATCATCGACCGGCGTCAGGCCATTCAGAAGGCGCTGGCCGAGGCGCGGCGCGGCGACATCGTGCTGGTCGCCGGCAAAGGACATGAGCAGTATCAGGAAATCAACGGCGTGCGCCGGCGCTACAGCGATGCCGCCGTGGTGCGTGCTGCGCTGGCGGGGAGGGTGCGGTGATGACCCTTGCCCAGGCCGCGACTGTGCTCGGCGGCGAATTGCGCGGCAGCGACGTGCGTTTCTCCAGCGTCTGCACCGACAGCCGCACGCTGAAATCGGGCGATCTGTTCGTTGCCTTGCGCGGCGAGCGGTATGACGGTCATGATTTTGTGGCGAAAGCTGCAGCAGCCGGCGCTGTCGCCGCGCTGATTGACCGTGCGCATGCACAGGCCGCAACGCTGCCTGTCGCCGCGGTGGATGACACCACGGTCGCCTTGGGCGCCTTGGCCGCTCACTGGCGCCGGCAGTTCGCTATTCCGCTGGTCGCTGTCGCCGGATCCAACGGCAAGACCACGGTCAAGGAAATGATTGCCGCCTGCCTGCGCACGCATTACGGCGATGCGGCGGTGCTGGCGACACGCGGCAATCTGAACAATCACATCGGTTTGCCGCTGACGCTGCTGACCCTGCGCGAGGCGCATCGCGTCGGTGTCGTGGAAGTCGGCATGAATCACCCCGGCGAAACGGCGGAGCTGGCGCAAATCGCCGCGCCGACGATTGCGGTGATCAACAACGCGCAGCGTGAGCATCAGGAATTCATGCGTTCGGTGGCTGATGTTGCCGACGAGCACGCCAGCCTGATCAAGGCTTTACCTGCCGACGGCGTTGCCGTGATCAATGCCGATGATGCGCATGCCGGCGTCTGGCGCAAGGCCGCGGGTCAGCGGCGCGTGCGGGATTTCGGTCTCTGTCAAAAAGCAGCGGTCAGTGCAGTCTGTGAACTGCGCGCGGCGTCCGCGCATCTTGCGGTGCGCACGCCGGAAGGTGCTGCGGCACTGGAACTGCCGCTGGCCGGTGAACACAACGCCCGCAATGCACTCGCTGCCATTGCTGCAGCCACGGCGGCCGGCGCCACGCTGGAGTCCTGCGTTCGTGCGCTGTCGGGGTTCGCCGCGGTCAAGGGCCGCTTGCAGATCAAACGCAGCCGGCAGGGCGCGCTGCTGATCGATGACACCTATAACGCCAATCCCGACTCGGTGCGCGCCGCCATCGACGTGCTCGCGCGTGCGCCGGGACGCAAGCTGCTGGTGCTCGGCGACATGGGTGAAGTCGGCGACCAGGGCCGGGATTTCCATGTCGAGATCGGCGCCTATGCACGTGAACGCGGCATTGATGCGCTGTATGCGCTGGGCGAACTCGCCGCACATGCCGTGCGTGCGTTCGGCGATGGCGGACGGCATTACGCGGCGATCGAGACGCTGCTGGTGGATGTCGGTGCGGCGCTCGGTCCGCAGGCGGCGGTGCTGGTGAAGGGGTCGCGCTTCATGCAAATGGAGCGTGTGGTGCGCAGTTTCGAAGATTCAACGGCGGAGGCCTAGGCGATGCTGCTCGAACTCGCGCAATGGTTGGAACAGTATGCCCGTGCCTTCAACGTATTCAGCTATCTCACGCTGCGCGCAGTGCTGGCCTGCCTGACGTCGCTGCTGATTTCCTTCATGGTCGGGCCCATGCTGATCCGCAAGCTGACCGCCTACAAGATCGGGCAGGCGGTGCGTGATGACGGTCCGCAGACCCATCTGGTCAAGGCCGGAACCCCGACCATGGGCGGGGCGCTGATTCTGGTGGCGATCATCGTCACCACGCTGCTGTGGGCCGATCTGCAGAACCGGTTTGTCTGGGTGGTGCTGACCGTTACCGTGGGTTTCGGCGCCATCGGCTGGGTGGACGATTACCGCAAGGTCGTACACCGCAATCCGAAAGGCCTGTCGGCAAAAACGAAATTTTTCTGGCAGTCGGTGATCGGACTCGGTGCGGCGATTTTCCTGGCCTACTCCACCACCCTGCCGGCGCAGACGGCGTTCATCGTGCCCTTCTTCAAGCAGGTGGCTTATCCGCTGGGCGCGATCGGTTTTGTGGTGATGACTTATTGCGTCATTGTCGGCACCAGCAATGCGGTGAACCTTACCGACGGTCTCGACGGACTGGCGATCATGCCGACGGTGATGGTCGGCAGCGCGCTCGGCGTGTTTGCCTACGTCGCCGGCAATGCGGTGTTCGCCAAATATCTGGTGTTCCCCTACATCCCGGGCGCCGGCGAACTGACGGTGATCTGCGGCGCGCTGGCCGGCGCCGGTCTCGCTTTTCTCTGGTTCAACGCCTATCCCGCGGAAGTGTTCATGGGCGACGTCGGTGCGCTGGCACTGGGCGCCGCGCTGGGCACCATCGCGGTGATCGTCAGGCAGGAAATCGTGCTGTTCATCATGGGCGGCGTGTTTGTTGTCGAAACGCTGTCGGTGATGCTGCAGGTGGCGTCGTTCAAGCTGACGGGTAAACGAATATTCCGGATGGCGCCGCTGCACCATCACTATGAACTGAAGGGCTGGAAAGAGAATCAGGTCGTCGTGCGTTTCTGGATCATCACGATGATGCTGGTGCTGGTCGGTCTCTCGACATTGAAGCTGCGATGAAATGCATCAGCACATCCGCACATCTGCCATTGCGTCGCGCCCCCCGGGCGCCGGTTGCATTGCAGATGCTTGCGGCATTGACCCGGATGAGCCGGATGATGGAGAGGACACGCTGATGCTGGTCCTCGACGGCGCGCGCATCGTGGTGGTCGGTCTGGGTGATACCGGGTTGTCGCTGGCGCGCTGGCTGCAGCGTCACGGCGCCCGTGTCAGGGTGACCGATACCCGTGCAACGCCGCCCGGCGTGGCGGCGCTGCGGCGCGAATTTCCGGACATGGAACTGTCTCTGGGTGTTGACCCGGATGCGGCGATTGCCGGTGCTGACGTGATTGCGGTCAGTCCGGGTGTGGACCGTCGTGCGGGTGCGATTGCGCAGGCGGCGCAGCGCGGCGTGCCGGTGGTCGGCGACGTTGAACTGTTTGCACAGGCACTGGCGCGGCAGGGCGATGCGCCGCCGGTGATTGCGATCACCGGCTCCAACGGCAAAAGCACGGTGACGGCGATGGCCGGCGACATCTGTGCGGCCGGCGGACTCAATCCGGTGGTGGCCGGCAATATCGGTTTGCCGGTGCTGGATGCGCTGACCGTGATTAAAGACGGCGCAGCGATGCCCGGTGCATTTGTGCTGGAGCTGTCGAGTTTTCAGTTGGAGAGCACGATTTCACTGCAGCCGCGCGCGGCGACGGTGCTGAATATTTCCGAAGACCATCTCGACCGTTATGACGGCCTGCCGGAATACGCGGCGGCCAAGGCGCGGATTTTTGCCGGTGACGGCGTGCAGGTGCTCAACCGCGAAGACGCGCGCAGCGCGGGCATGAAGCGCGCGGGTCGTTCTGTGGTGACATTCGGGCTTGATCAGCCGCACGCCGATGAAGACTGGGGTTTGTCCGGCAGTACGGCGGCGGCGATGCTGCGACGGGGTTCGAGGGACGTCGCGCCGGTATCGGTACTGCAGGTGGCAGGTCTGCACAATGCTGCGAATGCCCTGGCGGCGGCTGCGCTGTGCCGCGCCATCGGTGTGGATGATGTGGCCATCACCGAAGGTTGGCAGAAGTTTCAGGGCTTGCCGCACCGCGTAAAAAACATAAATAAAATCAATAATATAGCGTTTTACGACGATTCCAAAGGTACCAATGTCGGGGCAACGGTTGCGGCACTGGAAGGTATGCGCGAACCGGTGGTGCTGATCGCCGGCGGTGATGGCAAGGGACAGGACTTCGCGCCGCTGGCGGCTGCGGCGCGCGGCCGGGCCCGTGCCATCGTGCTGATCGGCCGCGATGCGCCGTTGATCGCGGCGGCGGTCGGTGACGCCGTTCCGTTGATCAATGCCGCTGACATGACGCA
>CBHTVL010000185.1:0-5240 GCA_966096475.1 uncultured Burkholderiales bacterium | reverse complement strand
GCGCCCGCATGAACGCAAAATCCGATCACGTGAACGGAATTCCGAGGATTCTCCATGAAAAAAGTGCGCTTCCGTTCGGTCATTGAACATTTGCGCCTGCGGCATCTCCGTTTACTGGAAGCGATTGTCGAGCACGGCACGGTTCGCCAGGCAGCAAAGATGATCCACGTTTCACAACCGGTGGCCAGCCAGATGCTGTCAGAGATCGAGCACGCGTTTGGCGGGCCACTGTTCATCCGGAATCGGAGCGGCGTCAAAACGACACCCAGGCTAGAAACCCTGATTCGCCGCGTCAGATTTATCCTCGGTGAACTCCAGGCCGCGCACGATGAACTCGATAACTCGAGCGAAGTCGTGATGCGGATCGGTGCCAGCCTGCAGTACCTGACTCAATTACTACCTCCCGCGCTGGTTCGCCTGCACCGCGAAAATCCTGATATTCAATTCCAGATCCGCGAGGGTTCGAGTGACAGCCTCATTGAAGCAGTCATTGAAGGCAGGCTGGATTGTGCGATCGCCCGGTCCTCGACACCCAGTGCCCGCAGTTCAAGAGGGGATACCCATATCCAACTCTGGCCGCTCGGCGGCGGCGAGTTGTGTCTGGTGGTAGGTAAATCCCATCCTCTAGCGAAGCGCAAACGGATCCGCATCGAAGACCTGGCCGGGGAACAGTGGGCTCTCGGCATCAGCGAAGGTCAGGGTCGCGACATCATCAACCGTGTTTTCCTCGATGCAGGCATAAAGCCGCCGCGCCCTTTGATTCAGTGCCGCCCGCAATTCGCCAATCTTGCCTTTGTGGCCACGCTGCCCTTGATTGCAGTGGCCACCCGCGCCGATGCCTACGCAGGAGAGCGCGCGGGATCCCTGCATATTCTGCCGATTGATATTTCACAGAAACTGGCGCCCATTTCGTTTGTCTGCAGCAAATCGGCAGCCAATGATCCGTGGATTTTGCAGTTACGGGATGCCTTGATGGAAGCCGCACAAAACGCTGAAAACAAGAAAGCGCCAAAAACAGGTCGCAAAAAGAAAACGTTTAATGGGCCTTGATCCCGCCCTGCTTGATCACCTGTTTCCACTGCTCGCTCTCCGCCTTGATGTGCGCGGTGAACTCTGCGGGCATTGAGCCCACGCCTTCTGAACCGTCGGCAATCAGGTGTTTTTCCATCGCCGGCGCTTTCACCGCCTTCGCAGTTTCTGCGGCGATCCTGCCGATGATGGTTTTGGGCACGGCTTTCGGTGCGATCAGACCGTACCAGTTGACGACCACGACGCCGGGAATGCCGGCCTCGGCCATCGTCGGCGTGTCGGGCATCGCGGGTGCGCGTTTGCCGGTTGACACTCCCAGTGCACGCAGACGCCCCGCCTTGATATGCGGCTGGCCGGAGATGATGGTGGCGAATGAACAGTTGATGCGTCCGCCGACGAGGTCGGCATAGGCCGCGCCCATGCCTTTGTACGGCACATGGATCATTTTCGTGCCGGTGGCGATCTGGAACAGTTCGGTGGTCATGTGGATCGGGCTGCCGATGCCGGAGGACGCATAGGTCAGCTTGTCGGGATTGGCCTTGGCGTATTTCACCAGATCGAGTGCGGTTTTGACGGGCAGCGCCGGATGCGCGACCAGCACATAACCCTGCGCGGTGACCTGCGACACCGGCGCGAAATCACGCACCGGATCGAGCTTGGAGGGATAAAGCAGCGGATAGATCACGGTGGTGGCGGTGATCATCATCAGTGTGTGGCCGTCGGGTGCGGAATCGGCGAGGGTCTGCAGCGCGACGAGGTTGCCCGCACCGGGGCGGTTGTCGACCACGACGATCTGGCTGAAGGCTTCGGAAAAACTCGCGGCGAGATTGCGCGACACGCTGTCCACGCCGCCGCCCGGCGCCAGCGGCACGAGGATGCGCATCGGCCGTGTCGGGAAATTCTGGGCCTGTGTCGCGGTGCTGAGCAGCGCAATCAACAGCGCCGGCAGGGTGATGCCGATTCGGGTGTTCATGGTGAAGCCTCCTCCGGAGGTTTTTATGGTGCCGATGCCGTCAACTCCAGGGTGGGCGGGACATCGTTACAAGCATTTGTTTTTGCTTTTTTTGATGCCTGATCATGCAATGTCATGCCCTGTCCGGCAGACTCGCAGGAATAATAACAACAAGCCCTCCCGGCAATGCAAAGAATGGCGCCGTGCCGGCATTTGCAACGATGACCGGGAATCAGGCCGCCCGCGTCACCACCTTCACTTCGCTGTGCAAAGTGCGGTGGACGGGGCATTTGTCGGCGATTTCCATCAGCTTCGCGCGCTGTGCGCCGTCAAGGCCGCCTTCAAGGGTGACAACGCGGTCGATGCGGTCGATCTTGCCGTCTTTGGTTTCGCAGCCAGTGCAGTCGGCGACATGGATTTTTTCGTGTTTGAGGCGAACGCTGACGCGCTCCAGCGGCAGTTTTTTCAGATCGGCGTACATGCGGATGGTCATCGCGGTGCAGGCACCGAGCGCGGCGAGCAGCAGGTCGTAAGGACCTGGCGCGGAGCCGAGGCCGCCGACGGATTGCGGTTCATCGGCACGCAGCGCGTGGCCGGCGGCGGCGATGGTCTGAGTGAATTTGCCTTCCCGTGTTTCCGCGACCACCACTTCGCCGGCTTCGCCTTCGATGCGGTGCGGATCGGCCAGCGGCACAAATCGTCCGGCCCAGGCCGCGAGTACGGATGCAGCGTAACGCGCATCATCCCTTCGCGTCAGCAGGTGATCGGCAGTGTCCAGCGAGACAAAACTCTTGGGGTGTTTGGCGGCGACAAAAATGCCGGTGGCGTTGTCGATCGGTACGGTGTCATCAACAGGAGAATGCATCACCAGCAGCGCGCGGCGCAGTTTCGCAATCGTTTCGTGCTGCTGCTGGGCGTCGAGGTCATCGAGGAATTCACGCCGGATGCGGAAGCTGCGTCCGGCGAGCGCCACCTCGGCTTCACCCTTGGCTTCAATTTCGGCGACCGAGGACTTGAGCATGCCTTTCACATGCGCCGGCTCGTACGGCGCACCCAGCGTCGCTACCGCACGCACTTCCGGAATGCGCGCCGCGGCGGCGAGCACTGCCGCACCACCGAGGCTGTGGCCGATGAGTATCGACGGCGCGCCGTGGTTGGCGCGTAGCCAGTCGGCTGCCGCTACAAGATCAGCGACGTTGGAGCTGAATCCGGTGTTGGCGAAATCACCGTCGCTGGCACCCAGCCCGGTGAAATCAAATCGAAGCACCGCGATGCCGTGTTCAGTGAGCGCACTGCTGATGAAACTTGCCGCCTTGCTGTCCTTGGAGCAGGTGAAGCAGTGCGCGAACAGGGCATAGGCGCGCGGCGGCAGCAAAGGCGCGTCAAGGCGTGCAGCCAGTTCGGCGCCGAGGGCGCCGGGAAAACGGATGGCGGATGTTGGCATGACGGTCTCCGGTTCTTGGGGTGATGATGTCTGCAGGATGCACCCGGTATCGGGCCGTCAGTGGCCGTATTCCTCGAACTTGGCGAGCTGCGCCGTTTCAATCAGCCACGGCGCTTTCGAGTTCCAGAAAATATTGTATTCGGGGGCGAGGTCGGGTTTGGCATCCAGCACGCCGGCGGGGATCAACATGTTTTCCGTGGTGGCGATCTTGTGCGGCACACGCGTCCCGCACTGCGTGCAGAAACTCACCGCAAAACGTTTGGCGCCCGGCAGCACGTAATGGCGCGCGAGCTCTTCGCCGGCCAGCCATTTGAATTGGTTTTGCGGCAGAAACAGGTTGGCGGCATGCGCGGCACCGGTCACCTTCTGGCAGCGGCTGCAGTGGCAGTAGCGGAACCCGGTTGACGGCGGCGTGATTTCAAAACGGATGGAACCGCACAGGCAGCTGCCGGTGATGGCCTGGGATTGGGACATGGGTCACTCCTTCTGGTTGGATCAAAAACACGCCCTCCGGAAACCACGCTCCGTCAGCGCGACAGCAATTGCCCGGCCATCCAGCGCGCATCGCGTGCGCGTTGCGGACCGTCGTGTTCCGATGCAGCCACTGCGCCGTCAAACAATACCACCAGGGCTCCGGCCACATTGACCGGATGCTCCGCTCCGGCTGCTTTGGCCCATTCCAGAAATTTGCCGTGTATCCATTCGCGCTGGGCAGCCACCACGGCACGGGCGGGATGTTTGGGATCACTCAGTTCGGTCACCACATGCTGCAGCGGACAACCGCGAAAACCGGGGGTCTTGGTCCACAACACGACCCAGTCAAAAAAACGCAGCGCACGTTCTGCCGGCGGGGTTTCCGCCACACAAGCCTCGATTTGTTCGCGGGCAGCCGCGGCGCGGCGTTCGACATGTGCCGCCACAAGGTCGTCCTTGCAGCCGAAGTGGGAATACAGCGAGGCCTTGGCCGCACCGGCTTCGGCGAGCACGCGGTCGATGCCGACGGCACGCACACCCTCCTGGTAGAACAGGTGGTCGGCAGTATCGAGCAGCCGTTCGCGCACGCTTTTTTGCGGGGCTTCCGCGGTTTTCTGCGCCCTTGGAGTTTTTTTTCCGGTCATGGCTTGACAATACAGACAGACCTGTCTACAGTCAACTCCGCAAATAGACAGACCTGTCTATTTCAATCATTCAAAGGAAGTTCAAGTCATGGGTTATCCGATCAAAGGCAAAACCGCACTCGTTACCGGCGCCAACCGCGGCATCGGTGAAGCCATCGTTGATGCGCTGGTCAGCGCCGGCGCGGCAAAGGTCTATGCGGCAGCGCGCAACCTGAAGGACCTCGGCGCACTGACCGCGCGGCACGGCACGCGTGTCGTGGCCCTGCAACTGGATGTAACCGATCCGGCTCAGGTCGCGGCAGCAGCGGCAGCGGCGCCCGACGTGCAGTTGCTGGTCAACAACGCCGGATACGCCGGCTACTCCGGCGGCAGTTTCGATGACAAAAAATGGCTGGTCGCCGGCCGTCAGGAAATGGATGTCAATTTCTTCGGCACCTTCGCCGTAAGCCAGGCCTTCTGCGCCTGCGCTGTTAACAGCTTTGGTAGCAAAAATACCAGTCATCAGCATACCAACCATACCGCCTACACCGTGGCAAGGGAATACGTCAAGTGTATCTTCAAGAGATGTCTTAGCTTTCCAGTTAACAACAAGGTTACTGATAAGAGCAGCAACAGTACCGATGAACAAGCTTGAAGGAATTGTTACGAAACCAGCAGCAGGCGTGATCGCCACAAGACCTACTACAGCACCGATACA